>JAZNOG010000020.1:0-10516 GCA_045580645.1 Bacilli bacterium | reverse complement strand
TCTATTTCTTTTTTTATTGCATTTCTATCTATTTGTAATTCTTCTAATGTATTCTGTATAACTGATATAGGGATACTAGCTTTATATTTCCAATCATCATTTGAAAGTTTATCTTTAATTCTTTGTAATGTTTCTATTTCTGTTTCAAATCTTATTTCTGTATCGCAATCATCTCCATCTAGTCTTTCTATTCCTTCTTTACATTCTTTTATTAAATCATCTATGTAAAACTCTAAGTTATTTATAGTATCAAACATTATGTCATATTCTTTAGTCAAAAAATCAACTTGACTAAGCCTATGTTTATTTTCTTCTAACAACTCTTTATATTGTTTTAGTAGGTTTCTTATTGCTTTTATTATTACTCCTTCTTTGTAACTATGAAATAAATCTGTTGTATAGCTTTCTAATATCTTTATTTCTTCTTCCATATCTACTTTTTTTATAGCTTCATCTAATTGCTTTTTAGATATTTTTTCTTCTTTATCTAATATTTGATTTATTGTTTCTATATGATTTATCATATCTACTTATTCATCTCCTACCATATTAAATCTATATAATTTAATGCTTCTTCAAAAGTCATATCTTCTTCTTTTGCTATTAGCTTTTCTAACTTTTTAAGCATTTGAGAAAATTGTGTTTCTGTTATAAAATTATGAAACTTTAACATTCTTATTGAAAATATTATTCTTTCATATTTTTCTTTGTTGTATTGGTCTATCTTCTCATCAGCAGTTTTTTCTTTTATATCTTCCATCTAGTCCTCCTACTCTATCATTTCTATTAATTTCATACATTTAGATTTCCAGTACTCGACTTTCTTTTGTTGCTCTTCATATACTTCTGCTACTCTTTTATTACTTTCATTTTCTGTTATCCATACATCTGCACTTGCTAATTCTTTTTCTTCATAATTAAATTCTAAATGTTCATTGGCTTCAAACTCATTTTTAAAACAAACATTAAATATATGTCCGAATTTTTCTAGTATTAAAAACAAACTATCATCTACATAATTAATTGTTATTAGATTTAAAATACTATCTACTCTTGCTATATGGTTACTATGTAATTCAAATTCTTTTTTTACTTGTACTTTCATCTCTACCTCCTAAAACAGATATTCTACTGATTTATATTGTTCTTTTGTTACTATGCTTTTTATTTCTTCTTCGTATGTTCTAATACCTTTTCCTTCTTCATAAGCATTGTCTAATTTTATGTACTTAGTAGCTCCATCTAAGTATGTATCTGTTACTAAATGACCATTTACATAATCATCTTTTTCTATTAAATCTATTATGTTTTTGCTATGGTTTACTATTTTATCTTTGCCTATATATGTTCTTCCTTTAGACCATTTATGTATTTTTCCGTTTCTCTGTTCTAAAATATTCTCCGTACTTCTATATTCATTGTTTATTCCTCCTCTGTTATTATTTGTAATCCATTTAAGCCTTCTATTATTTCTGTATAACCTTCATAATAAATTCTAAAAGCACAATCTTCTTCATCATATTCAATGGTACAATATTCGTCTGCATATTCGTCATATAGTTTCATTCCTTCATAGATTTCTCCATATTCTCCTTCGCCTACGAATTGCCCTACTGTATCAATATCTACTTGCCAACTTGCACAGGTATTTAAGTCTATTAATCCATTACGACAATCATAGTCTAGAGATATTATAAAAGCTTCATCTTGTCCTTGTTCGTTTTTTCCATATAATAAATGCCCATATACCCATTCATTGTTATCTTTTCTTCTTCCGTCTAAATTTTATTATTCTTAGCATTGGTTTTCCTCCTCTATTTTTTCATAAGAAAAATATTCGCATATATTTTCAACAACTTCTTGTATGCTTTCGCTATCATCTCCTATAAAATCTCCTTCTATAAAATAACTTGTTACTGTGTTTGTTGTTATACCATCTAGTTCTAATAAGCATTCCTCACAAATAATCTCTCCTGACATTTCTTCTTTATAGTAATTTTCACTATATTCTTCTCCACAAATTTTACATTTCATCATTCATCTATCCTTTCAAACTTATAATTTAAATAATTTTCTCCACTATTCGTGATGTTCTTGTAATTGTCCATTTTTCATACGTACATATTTATTTACATTGTTATTCTGTGCAATTACAAATCCTTCCACATTTCTTCCTACATTATAACTATATTGTTCATACAACGAATTTAACGTGTCTATTTCAGGGTAAGCATTTCTTTGTTCAACTACTGGCACAATTCCTATATATTTAGGAAATTCTTGATTTTCAAAAGGATATATAAATAATTCATGTTCATAATATAAATTCCTTATTTCTCCCTTAACATAATTAGCTTTTGCAAACATATATACTTTGCTGTTTAATTCAGGATATTTTAATTTCCCCATACCTAGCCACTCTCCAAAGAAACCACTACCTTCTATTAATCTGTCTGTTAAATCTTTTCCGTACATCTCAAGCCAACCGCAATAGTCCTTTATATAGCATGTCTTTATTTTCTTCTAACTCGTCTATTTCAAAGATATTATTTCTTTGTGCTATTAATAACTTTCCGTTTACTTTAAAGAATCCTATATTGCTTCCATCTAATTTTTCTGTTATTGTTACTCTATTTTTAAATTGCACCCTTTTTGTTTTAGGGTATAATGTTTTCTTTATCATCTACTTTACCTCCTCAAACTCAAATTACTTCTAATTCATACGTGGTATTTCTTGTTTTTACTATTAAAGAAACTACACCACTTGTCATTGCTTGTTTACCACTATCGTTTGTATATTCCATAAGCATTCTATTTCCTATAAAGCTTATATATCTTTCTTGTCCTATTCTATGTTTTGTATGTTCACTATCTGTATTTACTATTTTTACTTTCATTTCTCTTTCCTTTCCACTATTACCTCATAGCTTTGTTTCTTAAAATCTAAACATTCTATTACATCTTCACTTGCTTTTTCACAAGCTCCGAACTTGTTACAATTTGGACATTTAATCATAAGCTAAATCTCCTTATTCAGAAATGATAATTTTTCTCTTAACTCTTTTTCTAAATCTAATATGAATTGTTCTAGTTGTTTTATTGTTTTTATATCTTCTTCACTAACAAACTGTCTTACTTCTTTTTTCATAATACCTCTAAAACATCCATCTAAAGTTCCGTAATATCCATAAGGTTCTTTTGCTATATATTTTTCTCCTTCTTTGCTAGTTCTTTCAACTAATTCTACAAGAGTAAAACAATGAGGGTCTGAATCTATGTAATATTTATCACTAACCTTTATCATTTAATACTCCTCCTATTAAACAAGTATATCTACTTCTGTGCTAACCCCATCATCACTTATATAAGTTTCTATTGTAATTCTCATATTATAGTCATCACAAAAATCTTCAACTTTTTTTCTAATCTCTTCTATTCTTTCTTTCATCTCCTTAGCAAATTCGTATCTTGAATAATTTTTATCATCCATTTAATTTCCCTCCATTTTAGTTATCTCTATTATGGTTTCTTCTTTACCTTTTTCATATATAATTCTGCTACCATCCCATCCAGATAATATGGTTGAATTATCATCCTCTATTACTTTATATTTTACTAGAACATCTGCTATCGCATTTTCTAGATTTGTTAAATCTCTTTTTCTTCTATCTGGTACATAGAATGTAGCTTTTATATTAACTGGGAAATTTATATTTACTTTAAAAGGTTTTAAGAATAAACCACAATTCTTTTCAAATTCTTTATATAATTTACTTTGTGCTACAAATGGTCTTCCTGTATTATGATTAATTAATATCTGCTGACTGTTCTTCTTGGACCTGCACAAAATCGGTATCTTTATTAATATCTTCTCCCTTAACTTTTTCCTCCAAACTTTCTATAATATTTGTTCTTCTGATATATACAGGATTTTGTTGTTTTCTCATTATAGTATTAAGTCCTTTTAAGGTTTGAATTATATCTCCTGTTATCAGTTTTTTATTATACTTATCTGTAAAGGTTTTTATATGATTAATTCTATCTATGTTGTCTTTTATTTCTCTTCTTTCCTGTCTTACTTTTTTTAGTAATTTACAAACTTTTGAATATCCTCCAGCATTCAAATTATTATTTTCTATGTAATGGAGAATATCTTGTTGTTCTCTTTCTTTTTGCATAAGTTCTTCTGATAATTCTTTTAATTCTTTATCTATATTTTCGAAGAACTGTTTCATTATCTTTAATATGTCTTCTACTGTCATTTCCATTTTCGATTCCTCCTATGTAATATTCGCATCTTTCTACACCATTAAAGTTAATATCTTCTACCCTTCCACATTTATATAGACAAGTAGCACATTTTCCTTTTAATTCTTTGTATCCATATTTCATAAACTATTCCTCTGGCATTCTGTATATTCTTCTCATCAAGCTAATTGCAGTAACTTTATCTGGCGATTGATTTCCTTGTAGTGCTTTAGCCCCCAGATATATGTTATCCAATTCTTCAACTACTTCTTCAGCTCTTTCAAAAGTTTCATACTCTCCTAAAACCCAGCTTTCATTATTAACCATTTTACAGACTACTTCTCCTAAGTCTCCATATCCTACTGCTTGATAATGCAACATATTATCAAAATTAAATCTTTTTCCTTCTTGATTTACTATTATCCTTAGACATTCCCCTTTCCAACAAGTATATAAGCTTTAACTTTTATTTTATTTCCATATCTATTTTCTACTTCTACCCATTCCTCATCAAATCTATAATTTTCTTTTTTTAAGTTATAAATTACTGCACTTAACCTTGTCATTCCATACATTTCAAATGCATCTAATGTTGTAATAGCTCTAAATCTTCTGAAATGGTCTAAAACAATTTCTTTATATCCTCGTTTTTTCATTTTTTATTTCCTCCTATGTATTTAATGCTTCCTTCACAAATCTGTTTCAAAATTTTTGCTTTATCTTTATCTTCTAATTCTAATAATTCTTTTTGTGTAATTTCTTTCATATCATCACATCCTTATTATGTTTCTAAATTCACTATTAGGCTTATTAAATTTCATATATACTTTTCCTATTCCTCCAGCTCTTTGTTTCGCAACCTTAACTGTAATATCTATCATATCTGATTCACTATCATTTTCTTGATACAAAAATAGTACATTGTCTGCATCTTGTTCTATTGCTCCAGATTCTCTTAAGTCTGACAATAAAGGTTCTTGTCTAGTAGCATTTCTATTTAACTGACATAATCCTATTATTGGAATTTTTAATTCCAAACTCAATAATTTTAATGTTCTTGTTATATCTGCAACTTCTTGCTCTCTACTGTTAAATTTACCTTTATTTTTAATTAACTGTATGTAATCAATAATTAATAATCCTAAATTATTTTTGTTTTTTAATTTTCTCGCTGTTGCTTCTATTTGTTGTATTGTTCTAGCTTTAGTCGTTAAATGTATAGGTAATGTTGCTACTTCTGCTGATATCTCTCCTATTTTTTCTAAATCACTTGTTTCTAGTGTTCCTAATCTCATCTTATAACTATTTATTCTGCTTTTTCTTGCTATTATTTTTTGTATTACTTGTGTTTCTGACATTTCTAAGCTTATAATAGCAACTGGAACTCCTTTACTAGCAATATTTTCAGCTACTTGTAATGCAAAAGTTGTTTTTCCTACACCGAGGTCTTGCACCTATTATTGTTAATTCCTCGTTATGCAGTCCACAAATTAATTTATCTAAATCAAACATTCCTGTATATAATGAATAATCTGTATCTTGTGATGTTATCTTTTCTATTCCTTCAACTGTTTCTGCCACTTGCTCTATAAATGATTTTTCTTTTTCATTTACAGCTTGTACTTTATTTATATCTTTAATTATCTTTTCTGAAAAAGTATTTATATCTTCAGTTTCCTTTATTTCTTCTACATATTGTTTTAACAAATCAAATAACTTTCTCTGTTTACTTAAAGCTATAAGCTTGTTATATACATCATCTGGATTAGTTCCAAATGAATATTCTGATAAATTACTTAAATATTTCAATACCTGTGTTGAATCAGCTTTTATCTTAGCATTAACTGAAAGCATTGATACTTCTTGTTTTTCAGTTTTCAATTCATTTATTGCTTTAATAACTTTTTTATTCGATGTATTTACAAAATCATCTTCATCTAAAAGATATTGTGCTTCTTCAAAAATTAAATAATAAAGCATTACTTTCTCTAGTTCTTCATCAAACATTTCTTTCTCCTTTAATCAATTTTGCATATTCTTCACTAGTTAAATTGTCTGTACTAAATTCTCTATAACTAACTGTTATCTCTGGAATAGGTTTTATTTTTCCTTCTTGTTGTACTCTTTGGACTACCCAACTTAATATTGCTCTATAATCATCTTTATATTTTTTGCCATTAGCTCCTTTATAATTGTCTAGAATCGTAATGCATTCTCTAGTATATTCTGTTCCATATTTAGCAACTAATTTGTTATATTCCTCTTCTGTCATACTTACGAAATCTGCATATTTCTTTTTTTCTTTTTTTGGTTGTTCTTCTATAATATCCTTATCTATACTATTCTTACCTATACTATCCTGTGGCAACCTTTTGGCAACCACTTGGCAACCATCATCATTTAATGTATATGAACCATTATCTTTTATCGCTAATGCACTTAATTCTTCTTGAAAACTTGTAGGAGTATATCTGTCTTTTCTTAACGTGTTATGCATCCTCCAATGTTTTATTACAATCACACCACTTTCAAATCTAATAATAAAGTTCTTCATTAGCAAAACTTTCAAATCATCAACACTTGCGTGAGCTTTAAACATAGCATTTTGCACTTGATTATTAAAACCATCATCATCTGCTCCCTGATTTAAATGAAAATATAATGCTTGTGTAGAGCTTGATAATTCTATGAATGCATCACTATCAGTTATTTTTTTTGTAAACATTCTACGTTCTGCCATTTTGTGTTCCTCCTATAAATAAGGGGGTTAAACCATCTAAGTCTAACCCCCTGTTGTTTTTATTTTCCTATGTTTAGTAATGGAATATTGTCTCCTAATGAAGTAGTTGGCAATTGTCCATTCCACTTATCAATTAATTTCTCTTGTACTTCTAATTCTTTTAATTCTAATGTCTTTTCAGTGATTTCTTGATTTTGTAATCTCATTACTTCAGCTTCAGCTTTTGCATTTTCAACTTTCTTCTCGTTCTCTACTTTAGCTTTTTGTAATTCATATTCTGCTTGTTTTGCTTGTTGTTCTGCTACTTGTTTTTTCTCTATTGCTTGATTATATTCAGCAGAAAAATCCAAATCTATAATATTGAAATCTACAACATTAAATCCTTTTGTTTCAATTTTTTCTTTTAAAGTTTCTTGCATTTTATTTGATACTTCACTTCTCTTAGTTATAAGTTCTTCAGCTGTATATTGTGCTGTAACTGCTTTTATACTTTCTAATATTGCAGGATTTACAATTATATCTTGAAAATTTACTCCTACATCTCTATATAATTCATTAGCAGTATTTTTAACAATGTTATAATTTACTGCAATTTTAAATGTAACTTCTTGTAAATCTTTAGTGGCAGTTGCACTTGTTAATTCTATCTTTTGAGTTCTACAATCAATTCTTACAATTTTTTCTATAAAAGGTGCTTTAAAATTTAAACCTTCTTGTATTGTTGTGTTTTGTACTTTTCCAAATCTTGTTTTGATTCCAACGTGTCCTGTTGGTACAGTTGTTACCATGCTCATTATTAATATAAATCCAATTATTACTATTGTTATAATAATTCCTCTAACTTTATTACTCATCTTATTTTTCCTCCATATATTTATCTAATATAGCTTCTTCTATTTTTTTTCTTGTTTCTTTATTTATTGGATGTGCAATATCCTTATATTCTCCATTAGGAGTTTTTCTGCTTGGCATTGCTATAAACCATTTGTTTTGAGCTTCTAATATTTTGATATCATTTACTACAAAATCATTATCAAGTGTTATACTTGCCATTCCTCTCAATTTGTTTTCTGAATTAATCTTCATTATTCTTACATCTGTAACTTTCATCTTTCTTTATCCTTTCTTTATGTTGGTGTATAAACTCATAAATACTATTATCTCCCATATTCTCTAATAACCAATTTGTGGCTTCTTGAATACTCAAGTGGGTTTCTATGGTTCTGTATTCATTTATAAATAAACCTTCATTATCTTTTATTTTTATTCTTTCAAGTATTTCATCTTCATCATAATTACCTTCAACAAGATACAAGTCATAATCTTTTGCTTTTATACCTTCTACTGTTTTTGTATCTGTCATATAAATCAGTCTCTCGCTTTCGAGATTTAGTCTTATTCCAAAGTTTGGTACGTCATGATACAACTTTATAGGTTGTATGGATAATCTTGAATTATAGGTCAATCTCATGCGTAGTTTTAAAACATCTATATTTTTTTTACTAACTCCACATTCTAATAGCTTGTCTACTAAAAATTCTCCAACAACAAACCTTAATGTAGGTCTTTCAAGAGCTAGTTTTTTTATTGTACTTGGAAATAAATGGTCGTGATGTATATGACTAATAAATACTAACTTTAACTTTTTATAATATGGTTCTATTTTTTTAAAGGAAACCCCACAATCCAGTAGTATTTCGTCATTAATCAAAATACAGTTGCCATCACTTCCAGTATTAATAATCTTATATTTCATCTATATTTACCTGTTCTTCTGCTATTTCAACAGTTTCTACTGGTATATCAGTTATCTCATCTTGTTCTATTGGTTCTTGATTGTAATCTTCAGTATATATAAAGCTATCATTTTTTATATTTCCTCTATTATCTATACTTTCAACAGAATTTTCATCATTATTTATAGCTTGTGCTAATACTGAATTTACTTTTCCACTAAATAAAGTAAATAACTCTTTTGCCATTTCTTTTACGCATTTTGTTTTTACCATTTTTGTAGGAAATGTATTCCAAGGACTAAATGCAGTAGAACCACTTGGAGAAACTTTCTTTATTGCATCTAATTCTTTTCTTGTCATAAATATTGTTTTTTCAAATCCATTTGCAAATTTTATGTAACAATAAGCTCCTTCTATGTCATTATATTTATCGCTATCAATTAGCTTTTCATGTTTTAATTCTTCCGTTACTGGATTAAAAGAATATTTGTCTCCTTTAAATATTACATTGTTTGTAAATCTTACAATATCAGCTGGTTTTATCATATCTATTATTTTGTACCAACCTTCTTTTTTTCTTACTGTTACTGGTTTTCCTTTAAATGGTACTATGTCATAATCTGTTCCTGCTTCACATCCTACCATTGCTTCTTTTAAAACACTATAAATCATTTGTAATTTAGCTGGTTTATCTAACTTCATTAAGTCATCTCTGTTAGATATGTAAAATCCAGCACTATTTTTAATTCTATCTATTGCTACATTTGATGGTAATAATGAATTGTTTTTACTAATCATTTTTTCAATTGCATTTTCTACACCTGTTTGGTCTAATAATTGCACCATATTATCATTTTCTTTTTTTATAAGTTGTTGTTTGTTATTTTCCATCTTAATTCTCCTTTACAATTTTTATAGGATAACCTAACACTTTTTCTATTTCCTTAATTGTCATTTCTTTTTTTTCATCTTTTTCCCATAAAAGTTTTCTACTACTAATTTCAAATCTTAATGATGCAGAGATATTCTTTGGTAATCCATAAACTTTAATAATAGAACAATTTGCAATTCCAGAACTCAAATCATCTCTTAAAGCCTTAATTCCAAACCATCTCTCTTTTTCATCGATTAGTATTAATCCATCTTCCGATGGCATTATAATATTTTTAAAATCATCCTCAGTTATAACTAAATAACCTACTTTTAAATCTGATTTTTTCATCATTTTTCCTCCTTAATTTTTATAAGTTTTACTCCTATGCTTTGAGCATATTTAAAAACTTCTATAACCTTATCTTTTGGACCTACTGCTCTAAATGGATAGTCAATAATTTCCTCGGCAGTAGGTTTATCAATACTTTCTGTATTGTTCATATTTTCAATTTTAGGGGCTTGTAATATAGTTTCTTCTTGTTTAGGAAAATTAGATACTTTTTGTTCTAAATCTTCCTTTTGTTGTCTTAATTCTTCTTGTATTTGTTTTTCTCTTTCAATCATTGCTATTCTGTTTTTTACAGTTATTATTGATTTGCTTGCATTTAAAGTTTGTTTATATTCAACTAATATTTCTTCTTTATATTCTTCTAAATTAATAAGCTGAATATCATCTAAAATTTTATCTATAAATGCTTTTGCTTGTTCTTTTAAAGACTTCATACTTGCTGTTAATGTCACGTTTATATTTGCTTGTTCATATGTAATAAAATCTAAATTATGTGATGTTTTATACTCATTAAAGTAATCTATTACTTCTTGTTCTCTCAATTTCTTTTTTTCATCTTCAAAAAATACT
>JAZNOG010000019.1:0-16583 GCA_045580645.1 Bacilli bacterium | reverse complement strand
ATAATGATTTAAATAATGATTATGAAGTTAATGATTTAGATTTAGAATTATTAAAAGAACTTTTAATGAAGGTAGATTTAACTGATTTGGAAAAACTTATTAGTGATGTAAATAATGATCAAGAGTTAAATATTAAAGATATAACTGATTTAGATAATTTATTAAATCAAATATATATATCTTCAAATACAAATGAGGCAGATTTCAGAATTGAAAAAGAAGAAATAAATGGTGAAATTATATATAAAATATATTTAGAAACTAATGGAATTGTAAATGGCTTAGAATTTGGTTTTGAAGCAAGTAGTGATTTAACTTTAAAAGAGTATGAAACAGAACTTAATTTATTATTAGATGATGTTAATAATCCTACTAAGATAATAGGAAATGGACTATTTAATAATGATACATTAGTTATAAAATTAGTTTATACTTTAAATAATGAGGAATCTTTAAAAACAACTTTCTTAGTTAAAAATGGTTTAGTTGTATATGATAATGGTAATAGTGAAAATGATATTTCCAATTTAGATATAATAACTAGAACATTCGAAGAAGAAATAGAAAAAGAAGAAATATCTAAAAATAAAACAACTAATATAGTTGTATTGAATAATGATGAAGAAGTAAATAAAGTTGAAGAAGAAAAAGAAGAAATTACTAAAGATGTTAGTGATGTTGTATCGGAGGAAGTTGAAGAACCAATAATAGGTGTTAGTAATGTTGTAAAAGTGGTTGCTGTAATTATATTAGGTGTTCTAGTAATTTATTTTCTTAATAAAACAGAAGAACAAGAAGATAAAAAAGAATTTTTAAATGATAAAGGAAGCAAAAAATAATAATGCTTCCTTTTATTTTTATTCTTCTATATATCCAAGATTTTTTAGTTTTCTTATAATTACACTTTTTTCTTTATAACCATCAATTTTAGTAGGTAATTGCTCTCCTTTTTCATAAAAATATACAACTGGAGTTCCATCTACTGGAATTAGTTCGTAAAAGTCTTTTTTGTTTTCTTGTTCTAAATTAGTTAAGTTTAAGTAAAATGCTTTTATTTTATAATTAGTTAAAACTTTTTGTAAGTTAGGAGTAAAATTTTGACAATGTCCACAATTAGTTTGTTTTATATATAATATAAAATCTTCTTCATTATTTATTTTTTCTACTAATTCATTATATGTTATTTCTGATAAATATTTTTCTTCATCTTCACTTAATAAAATAATTAGTCCTACTAAAACAATTATTATTATAGAAATAATAATTAAAAATTTGTTTTTCACTTCAATCACCAATATAAATATTATCATTTATGTAAAAAAAAGACAATATTTACATAAAAAAAATTGACAAAAATAAATATATAATGTATTATTTTAGTAGAGAAGGAGAGATGATGTATATGTTAATGTTAAATACTTTTTGTACTGATGCTTTTGATATTTTTAATCTAATTGCTAAAGTTATTTTTGTATTAAAAATTGCTATTCCAATTATTATTGTTATTTTAGCAACGCTTGATTTGGGAAAAGCAGTAATGGCAGGGGAAGAAAAAGCAATTAAAGAAGCTCAAAATATGTTGATTAAGAGACTTATTTATGGTGTAGCTATTTTCTTTGTTGTAACTATCGTTCAAGTAGTATTTGGATTATTTGATTCTGAAGATGCAACTAATTCACAATGTTGGACTGCAGCTACTTGTCTTGATCCATGGAATGGTAAATGTGCAACACTAAATTAGTGAAGTAGAAAAATATAATTAATTATTTTAAAAACAAAGTAAATAATATATTGTTATTTGCTTTTTTTTTTGTTATAATAACTGTCAAAAAGAAATTTTGGTGGTTATATGAGAAATTTTAGTAATTATATATATTTATTAGATACTGATTGTGTTAGTATTTTGGGACCTAGATTAATTGAATTATTAGATAAGGTATTTTTAATGATTAAAATATCTGTTCCTATTGTAGTTTTAGTGCTTGTTATGGCAGACTTGCTTAGTGCAGTTACATCTGGTGATGATAAATCAATGAAAAGTGCACAAGGAAGGGCAATTAAAAGAATAATAATTGGACTTATAATATTTTTTATTCCTACTATTGTTAATTTAATTTTTAGTTTTGTAGGTATTACTAATGGAACTTGTGGGATAGGCTAGATTAGAGGTGTATTTTTATGTTTTTACAAAATTTAAATTTATTGGCAGGTGTTAGACCTTTTAAATCAATGATGTTTGATTGGGCTACTGATTTATATACAACAGTTGGTAGGGTATATGATTTACTTATTAATATCAATAATACTACTGCTGATGGCACTATGATTGATATGCTTAGTGGTTTAATTAATGTTATTTATGTTTTAGCAGGAATCTTTATGTTATTTAGAGTAACTGTAAGTTTTATTAATTTGTTAATAGATCCTGATAAGATTAATGATAAACAAATGGGAGCTACTTCAATTTTGAAGAGAGTTTTTATTGCGGTTGTTTTATTAATATGTTTTCAACCTAATTCTTTTATGTTTAATCTTTTAGATGATATTCAAGATGCAGTTTTAAATGATGAAAATGGTTTATTAAATAATATAAAAGCAGAAATAGCTACTACTGAAGTAAATGATAGATTGTTATTTGTTTCTGATGTTTATGCTGATAAGAGCACAAGTTTTAGTTGTATATATTATGATGTATATAAAACTGGAGAAGTAAATACTTCTTATGATGGAACAACTGGTGCTGCAACTACTTCTGTTAAAGTTGGTAGTAAAAATGTTATTAAATTAACATTTAGTAATAATTCTGGATCTGGAACTCAAATAAAAGGAACAGGTTTTCTAGGAATAAGAGGTAATAATAAAAATTGGTATGTAACATCTAGTAGTGGCTCAGATACTTCAAATGGTGTAACATGGAATTATACTAAGGTTTCTCCTAGTAATTATTATGCTAGTAACAGTATTGTAAATAATGTTATAAGTGCTGGGAATTGCCCTAAATATATAAAAGAAGTAAATGGTGGATTGAAATTTCAAAATAATAAAGTTGATCTAAATGTTACAGGTAATGAATTATATTATTCTAATACATCTTTAAATAATATTGCGGGTAATATTGCTACTACATTAAGTGATTATGAAAAAAGATATAGTAATAGTTTACTTAATACATCAAATGAAAAATCTGAGTATAATGGACAAAATGCTAATTTAATTGAAGAAGCTAGAAATTCTGGCATTAATTTTATGACTAGTCAGGCATGGGGTTTTTCTAATTCATTATTAAATGCATTTATTGAAAAATATCCAAATGCTGATGATAAAACGGATGAAAAACTTTCTTTATTACTTCAAAGTGATGAAGCTAATAATGATGTATATGATTTAGCTACTAAAAATTCTCCAGAAATTAGTATAGATTATTTCTTGTCTATAATTGTTGCTATAATAGTAATTGTGTATTTGCTTTTACTATGTATAGAGGTAATTGTTCGTAACTTTAAGTTATTAATTTTAAAAGTAATGGCGCCAATTCCTATTATTAGTTATGTTGATCCAAAAGATAAAATATTTAATAATTGGATAAAAATGTTCTTTACTGTTTATTTAGATTTATTTATAAAAATGTTTTCTATTTCAATAGCAGTTGTCTTATTAAATGTTTTATTTGAAGAGTTACAAATGTTATCTGGTTTGGTTAAGGTATTATATTTAATTGCAGTATTAGTATTTGTAAAGGCTATTCCATCAATAATTAATAAAATATTTGGTATTGATATGTCTGGTGGTTCATTTAAAGAAGTAGGAAAAATGGCTAAGAAAGCTTTAACTATTGGAGCAGGTGCTGCAATTGGAGCAGGAGCAGCTTTAGGAACTGGATTTATGGCATTTAGAGCTTCACAAGGACAAGGATTTGGAAATAGATTACTTGCTGGTGGAGTTGCTGCTAAAAACGTAGCGGCTGGAACTATAAAAGGTGCTGTTGGTGGTTCTAAAGGTAAAGTTAATGGCGGACTTGCGGCTGCAAAAAGTAATATGAGAGATAGGGATTCTTATGCAAATGGACTTTCTTCTTCTGCGCTTGTTGGGGCATCGTTATTTGGTGGAATGGGCTTAAACTACGCTGATATAATGGATAGAAAAATGGCAGTAGATGCAGATAAACAAAAGAGTTTAGGTGAGTTTGCTAAATATAAATCTGAAATGGATGATACTGCTGAAAGTAGTGACTATATGAAAACATTAAGATCAATGGTTTCTACTGGACAAATTAATTTATCTGAAAATGAACTTAAGGCTCAAAGAAAAAGATGGATTAAATATCAACTTACAAATGGGGCAAGTGAAAAAGATGGTAAACTTGTATTTGAACAAAATGGTGTTAAGATAAACGGTGATATAGAAGCTGGTAAACGTGATGGATTATCAACAACACTTAAAAGTGCAAAAGGAACTTATGCAGGTAATGCTGATATTAGAGAAGCACATAAGATTCAACTTTATAGGGAAGAACTTGGTTTAACACCTACTGATCCTGAAATGTCTTTATTTGAAATGGAAGAAGAAATTATTAAGAGAGATAAAGGGTCAAGAGACGCTATTAAGAATATTGAAGCTAAGTTTGATAAGGGTATAATAGATTATGCTTCATTAAGTGATGCAGAAGCTGGTTCTAAACATATTGCTGGTGTTATTAAATCTGAACATGCAGAAATTAAAGGAACTGGTAAATATAGAGAAGCTGCTGCAGCAAGAGATATTAAAAAGAAAAAATAATTTTAAAACTATTAGTGTGATTAACACTAGTAGTTTTTTTGTTATAAAAAAAAGTGCTTGAATACGTAAAAAAATGTGTTATAATTGATATATAATAGGGTGATTGAAAATGGGAAATTTAATACTTAGTTTAAATAGATATGTGATGATGTTAGCAGAAGCTGATTGCAGTATTTTAGGTGATGATTTAACAGAAATATTACAAGAAGTATTTACAATAATTAGAATAGCAGTTCCTGTTTTGGTTGTTGTGCTTGTTTCTGTTGATATGCTTAGTGCAGTTACATCTGGTGATGAAAAAAGTGTTAAAGAAGCACAAAGTAGAGCAATAAAAAGAATAATAATTGGTGTTGTTATATTTTTTATTCCAACACTTGTTAATTTTATATTAAAAATGGCAGGTTACGTTAGTGGAACCTGTGGTATAGGATAGAGGGATATATATGCAAATTTTAGCTTGGAATGCAATTAATGAGATGTTATTTGGTTTAGCTGCTGATATTTATAATAGTGTTGCTAAAACTTATGCACTATTATTAAGTTTGATTGAGGATACTAATGGCAAGAGTAATATATTTGATTCTTTATCTTCTATTTATGATGTGATTTATGTTTTAATTGGTATATTTATGTTATTTAGAATAACTGTTAGTTTTATCAATATGTTAATAGATCCAGATAAAGTTAGTGATAAACAAGCAGGAGCAGGTGCTACAATAAAAAGAGTTGCTATTTCTATAGTATTACTTATAATTTTTCAACCTAGTTCTTTTGCATTTGATATGCTTGATAGGATAGAAAATGCTTTGGTGGATCCTGATGATGGTTTAATAAGTAATATAACTGGAAATATAGGATATATTAGTGATTCTAATATTAAGTTCGATAGTATTATGTTTGAGGATGTTGAGGCAGCAGATGCTTCATCGTCAAGTTATGATTGTTATTATATTAATGCTAGTAAGGGTTCTGCTAGTGCAAGTGGTGATAAATATAATTATAATATAGATAATTTTACTCATATAAAATTTTCTAATGCTTCAGGATCATTAATCAATGGTTTTTGGGGTGCAAGCACCGGTTGGCATGTTGAAAGCTATAATGATACTCAAACAGATAGCAGTGGTAGAAAATGGACTTTTACAAAATTGCCTACTTCTGGTGCTAAATATAGAAGTAATCAAACAGGTGGAAATTTTAATAGTTCTTATACATCAAGAAATACATGTCCTCCTTATATTATAGAAGGAAATGGCAACACTTTTACTTTTTATAGTAAGAATCCAGAAAAAGACGATATATTAACAGACAGAATGTATTTTCTTGCTGGAAAAAGTGTAAATGATATTATGGATAAGATTGGAGTTTTAGGCGGAGATAAAAATTCTTCTGGAACTGCATATACTAATATTTCCTCATTTAATTATACTTCCTCACAAAATGCTGATGCCGTAAGAGAAATGTTAGAAAATTATGATGAATATATTAGATTGGAAGAACTTGATTTTGCACAAACATTATTTGATTGTTTTGTGGAGAAATTGCCGACTTATAATTCTGAAAATGATGAAGTATTATCTAAATTTTTATATAGTAATGATGCAAATAGTGAAGTGTATGATTTAGCTGAGGCAAAGACACCGCAAATATCAATTAATTATTTCTTATCTATTATTGTGGGATTAGTTGTAATTGTATATTTATTATTATTATCTGTAGAAGTTATTATAAGAGGATTTAAACTTGCTATTCTTAAAGTAATGGCTCCAATTCCTATTATTAGTTATATTGATCCAAAAGACAAAGTATTTAATAATTGGATAAAAATGTTTTTTACAGTTTATATTGAATTATTTATAAAATTAATTTGTATTTCATTAGCAGTTGCTTTATTAGATTCTGCTGTAATTGGTTTAGAATCTATGTCTGGTTTTACAAAATTATTATATATAGTAGCGGTATTTGTATTTATTAAAGCTATTCCTACTTTGATAAATAAAATATTTGGTATTGATATGTCAGGTAGTTCATTTAAAGAGATAGGAAAAATGGCTAAAACTGCTCTTGCAGTTGGTGCTGGAGCTGCTATTGGTGCTGGAGCTGCCTTGGGAAGTGGTGTTATGGCGTTTGCTGCTTCTTCTGGTCAAGGTGTTGGAAATAGATTGTTAGCTGCTGGTATGGGACTTAAAAATGTTGCCGCTGGTGCACTTCGCGGAGCAGGCGGTGGTTTAAAAGGAAAAGTAACAGGAGGTCTTTCTGCGGCACAAGCAAATATGAAAAATAGAAATGCATTTTCTAATGGTTTATCTGCCGGTGCTATAGCAGGTGGAGCTTTATTTGGTGGAATTGGTATGGATTATGCTGCTAGAATGGATAGGGAAATGTCTCAAAAAGCAGATAAAGCAAAAAGATTGAAAGAAGGCACTAAGGCTAAATCAAATATGGATGCTAAATGGGAATCTAGTGATTATTATAAATCATTAGCAGGTTTAAAAAATGCAAATGGAAGTAATTTATTGGATGCATCTGAAATGAAAACAGCGAAAAAATTATGGATGAAAACTCAAATGGGTGGTGGAATGCCAAATGCTAATGATTTGAATCAAAAGGAACAAGATTTATTATATAAATTAGGACAAGACCTTTCTACGTCTCGATATACTAATATAGCTATTGAAGATGGAAAACGAGATGCATTGAATGCTGAATTAATTGACTTTCAAGGAAGATACGCAGGAGATGTAGATTTACAAGAAGCTTATCATACTCAATTATATCGTGAAGCTCTTTCATTAGAACCAAATGAAGAAATGTCAATTAGTGAAATGAGAACTAGATTATCCGATGATCAAATAACAGAAATAGAAAACAAATTTGCTGCTGGAATGACTGATTATGAGGCTGTTAGCACTGCTGAAGCTGGTATGAATCATATTGCTGGTGTTATTGGTGGTGAAATTTCTAGAATTAAAGGGTCTGCTAAATATAGAGAAGCGGCTGCAGTTCGTGAAATGAATAAAAATAAATAGGATGGTGATACAATTTGGGAGATTATACTTACTTAGTTCCTGCTAATAGTAAGAAACAAACTTTAATATTAGGTTTTATGTTAAAGACTGATTTAATAATAATACTTGTTAGTCTTGCTATTACGCTGATGTTATTATTTATTCTTTCTGCTACTAGTTTATTAAATGTTATAATAATATTATTACCTTTATTTATTGGAGGATTGTTAATCTTTCCAGTAGCTAGTTATCATAATGTAAGGGTATTCTTAAGTGAAATATATAGGTTTCATTTTAAAAATAGAAAAAAATATGTATGGAGAGGTTGGTGTTATAGTTATGAACAATCAGATGAATGATGGGCAAGTTAATCAAAGTAAAAGTCAAATTAGTGGTAATTATATGAATCCTGGTATGAGAGTAAAATCAGGTATGTCTAATCAAACTAATATGAAAAAGATGCCAAAACAGGCTCAAAATAATTCTAAGTATACTGAGAATTGGTTAAATCTTAAAACTATTAAAAATGATATTATGTATAATAATCAAGGTGAGATGGTTGCGGGTGTTAAAATTCAACCTAAAAATATCTTTATTCTTGATAGGTATGCAATGGATAATACTTTGATTGGTCTTATGAATTTCTATAATACCATAGATTATGAATTTTGGCTTATTGTAGCAGATAGACCAGTAGACATTGCAATGTATCAAGCTGAACTTCAACTTTTATATAATAAAACAATGGATCCAAGAATAAGAAAGTTAATTGCACAAGATATGGATAAAGGTGAAATGTTTGCTAATAACAATGTAGTAGATACTGAATACTATTTGTTATTTAAAGAAAAAAATATGGATATGCTTCAAAAGAAAATAAGAAATATGATAAATGGTTTAGCTAGTTGTGGATTAGTTGCAAGTCAAGCTAGTAATGATGATTTAAGAACTATTATTGATACTTTCTTAAATGCTGGTAGAAGATTTGAGAAAGGAACGGTGTTGCCTCTATGAGTTTATTTAAATCAGAAGTTGCCCCAAAGGGACTTGATTTTTCAAATAGTAGTATGATAAATGTTAGTGATAAGTATATGACTATTCTTACTGTTGTTGCTTATCCACGTTATATAGGAGTAGGTTTTTTATCAAATATAACAAATTTACCTGGTGTTAAAATTGTTGTAAAGCATATTCCTGTTCCATTTTCAACTTTATCTAAAATGTTAAATAAAGAACTTGCTTCAATGAAGACAAGATATCAAGAAGAACATGATAGAACTGCACAAGAGAGAATTAGACAAGATTATGATACATTAGAGCAATTTATTCAACAACTTGCACAAGCTCAATCTAAAGTATTTGATTTTCAAATGCATATTGTAGTAGTTGCGGACACTAAAGAAGAACTTGAAATAAAGAAAATGCAAGTTAAAAATTATATGGATGCAATGAATTTAAGAGCTATTCCACTTCGTTTTGAACAGGAAAAAGTTTTAAAATCAATTATTCCAGTTTTTACTAAACAAGATATAGAAGAGAGAATTGGAACAGTTATGCCTAGTCCTACTATGGCAGGTATGTATCCTTATATATTTGATAGTATTAAAGATCCAGGAGCATCTACACTTCTTGGAACAGATTTTTCTGGAGGAGTAATATTATTTAATCAATTTTTATATCAAATAAGAAAAGAACATAATAGAAATAATGCTAATATGATTATTTTAGGAACAAGTGGTTCTGGTAAATCAACTGCTGCTAAACTACTTTTAAGATCTGCTCTTAGAAATAGTTATAAGATAGTTGCAATAGATCCTGAAAATGAATTATATGATATGACTCAATTATATGGAGGAGACTCTATTGATCTTGGTAAAGGTGGAGAATTCGGCCTTATAAATCCACTTGAGGTTTTAATAGATGCTGATGAGGATGAAGTAAGGGAAGGACTTGGTTATACAGTTTTAACTAAGACACTTCAATTTTTAAAAGCATTTATGAAATATTATGATCCATCTATTGAAGAAGATGTATTAAATATTTTTATTGAGCTTGTTCAAGAAACTTATAGAAGATTTGGAATAGATTTTAATACTGATTTTTCTAATTTTTCATCTAGTCAGTATCCAACATTTGATGATGTTTATACTACTATAAAAGGTAAACTTACATATATGACTGAAATGACTCATGAAAGAGATGTTTTGGAAAGATTAGAACTTAAAATAAGACCACTTACTAATGAACTAAAGTTTTATTTTAATGGTCATACAACTATTGCACCAAAGAGTAACTTTATAGTATTCAATATAAAAGAACTTATGAATGCTGATGTAAACGTTCGTAATGCTTTATTCTTTAACGTTTTAAAATATGCTTGGAGTTTATGTTTGGATGCTTCAATTAACACTGTTATGATGGTAGATGAAGCACATGTTTTACTTTCTGGTGGTAATGTTTTAGGTGCTGATTTCTTAGCGCAAATGCAAAGAAGAAGTAGAAAATATAATACAGGTAATATTATTATTACTCAACAACCAAGTGATTTTACACCACAAGAAGTTATTACTCAAGGTAAAGCAATATTTGATAATGCTGCATATTATTTAGTAATGGGACTTAGAAAACAAGCAGTTGAAGATTTATCACTTCTTATAGATTTAAATGATAATGAAAAAGAAAGTATAAAAAGATATTCTCAAGGTGAAGCTCTATTTGTATGTGGTTCTAGAAGAATGAGAATAAGTGTAATAGTCACACAAGAAGAACTTGATTCTTTCGGTAGTGGTGGAGGATTATAAAAATTTTAAAAAATATATTAATTTTGTTAATATATTTTTTTTGTAGTTAAATCAACTTTGAATTTATAAATTTACTATAGTGAAATGTATATATTTTATATCAAAACTAAGGATCAAATTGTTAAATTTGGTCTTTTGCATTATATGTAGGATTATGTTATAAAGTATGTGGTGATGGAAATATGAATTATTATAATGAAATAAAAAACGAGTTAATAAATAATGAAGTATATAAAAAAGTAAAAGATTATAGCAAGAATAAAAGTGATTTAATGACTTACTATACTGTAGGGAAATTACTTATTGAAGCACAAGGTGGAGAAGAAAGAGCAAAATATGGGGATGGTTTGATAAAAGAGTATTCAAGGAAATTAACTGAAGAACTTGGTAAAGGTTATTCAACAAGAAATCTTAAAAATATGAGAAAATTTTATTTATTTGCTCAGAAAGGGCAGACAGTGTCTGCCCAATTGACATGGAGTCATTATAATGAACTTTTTCAAATAGAAAATATTAATAAAATCAATTATTATATAGAAATATCAGTAAAACAAAATTTATCAGTTCGAGATCTTAGATTAAGAATAAAAAGTAATGAATATGAAAGATTAGATATTAAAACAAAAGAAAAATTAGTAACTAGTGAGGAAAGTAGTATAGAAGATTTTATTAAGAATCCAGTTTTAATTAGAAATAGTAATAACTATGAAGAAATATCAGAAAAAGTATTAAAAGGGTTGATACTTGAAGATTTAGATAGTTTTTTAATGGAATTAGGTGAAGGTTTTACTTATATAAAAAATGAATACAAAATAAAATTAGGTGATAGATACAATTATGTAGATTTATTATTATTTAATTATGTTTATAATTCTTTTGTAGTAGTTGAACTTAAAGTAACAGAGTTAAAAGCAGAGTATATAGGACAGATAACTAAATATATGAATTATATAGATAAAAATATAAAAAATATAAATCAAGATAAAACAATAGGAATAATAATATGTAAGAAAGATAATAAGTTTGTTATGGAATATTGTAGCGACCCTAGAATATTTAGGACTACATATGTATTATGTTAGGAAGTGGTTAAATGAATTATTATAATGAAATAAAAAATGAGTTAATAAATAATGAAGTATATAAAAAAGTAAAAGATTATAGTAAGAATAAAAGTGATTTAATGACTTACTATACTGTAGGGAAATTACTTATTGAAGCACAAGGCGGAGAAGAAAGAGCAAAATATGGGGATGGTTTAATAAAAGAATATTCAAAGAAATTAACTGAAGAACTTGGGAAGGGTTATACTATTTCTTCATTAAAAAGGATGAGACAGTTTTATTTAATTGTTGGAAAAGGTGCGACAATGTCGCACCAATTGACTTGGTCTCATTACATTGAAATATTGAAGTTTGAAGATATCAATAAAATCAATTATTATATGGAATTTTCAATTAAACTAAAGTTATCTGTAAGAGAATTGAGAACTAAAATAAAAAGTAATGAATATGAAAGATTAGATAATAAAACTAAAGAAAAGTTAGTAACTAGTGGAGAAAATAATAATATAGAAGATTTTATAAAGAATCCTGTTTTAATTAGAAATAGTAATAACTATGAAGAAATATCAGAGAAAGTGTTAAAACAATTGATACTTGAAGATTTAGATAAATTTTTAAAAGAACTTGGACTAGGATTTTGTTATGTTGAAAATGAATACAAAATAAAATTAGGTGATAGATACAATTATATTGATCTTCTTTTATATAATATTAATTATAATTGTTATGTAGTTATTGAACTTAAAGTAACAGAGTTAAGAAAACAACACATTGGTCAAATAATAACATATATGAATTATATTGATAAGAATGTTAAGACACTAAATCAAGATAAGACAATAGGAATAATAATATGTAAGAAAGATAATAATTTTGTTATGGAATATTGTAGCGATCCTAGGATATTTAGGACTACATATGTATTAAGCTAGTAAAAAACTTTTATTTTTCAAAATGATTGTATAGACTTTATTAAACTTATTTGATAAAATAATAGTGAGTTTATTCGAGGTGAAAAATTATGAAATTTAAATTTAAAGCAAAACCACAAGATTGGTTAATATTTGCAATATTTGCAGTTGTATTATGGTTTTTAGTGGCTATTTTTGTTAATAATATTAGTGTTTTTGCAACTACAGGAAAGTTTGCTGGGTTAAATCCGTTTCCTGGTATGATTAATCATTTATCTGCATGTATTTTATTTTATATTGCATTTTTAGTAGTTATTTTTACTTCTGTTAAAGATTATTTCTTTGAAAAAGAAAAAGGATTTGGTATAAAATTTGGTTCTAAAGAAGAAAAGAGCTTTTCTCGTTTAGCAACTGAAAAAGAAGTAAAGGCAGTTTTAAGTGAGGTTAATATCAAAGATAATAATTATGAAGCTGCTGGTATTCCTCTTATTAATGATGGTAAAAAGATGTGGGTTGATAATAAGGAATCTCATAATATAATAATTGGTTCAACAGGATCAGGAAAAACTCAAGATATAGTTCATCCAATGGTAAAAGCTCTTGCTAGAAAAGGGGAATCAATGGTTATTACCGATCCAAAGGGTGAAATTTATGAAGAAGCAGCAGGTCTTTTAAAATCTAAGGGTTATAATATTGTTGTGTTAAATTTTAGAGAACCTCAAAAAGGTAATTGTTGGAATCCTTTAGCGCTTCCTTATGAATTATATAAAAATGGTAATACAGATAAAGCAATGGAGTTATTAGATGACGTTGCCGCTAATATTTTATATGAAGAAGGTAATAAAGATCCTTTCTGGGAAAAGACAGCAGCAGATTATTTTGTTGGACTTACATTAGGTTTATTTGAAGATGCTAAACCTGAACAAATAAATATTAATAGTGTTTCTTTAATGACAAGTATTGGTGAAGAAAAATATGGTCCAAGAAGCACTTATATAAAAGAATATTTTAATGGTAAGGACCCAAGTTCTGCATCTTATATTTCTGCATCAGGAACAGTTTTTGCGCCAGAAGAGACAAAAGGGTCAATTCTTTCTACAATGCGTCAAAAGATAAGAATTTTTGCTTCTCGTGAAAATTTATCAGAGATGCTTGCTAGAAGTGATTTTGATATGTCTACTATTGGGACAGAAAAAACTGCTATATTTATAGTAATTCAAGATGAAAAGAAAACATATCATGCTCTTGCTACTATATTTATTAAGCAATGTTATGAATCTTTAATCGGAGTAGCTCAAAATTTACCTGGAGGACATTTAAAAATTAGAACTAATTTTATTTTGGATGAGTTTGCTAATATGCCGCCACTTAAAGATGTTACTACAATGATTACAGCAGCACGTTCAAGATGGGTTCGTTTTACAATGATAATTCAAAACTTTGCTCAACTTGATCAAATTTATGGTAAAGAAAATGCCCAAACTATACGTAGTAACTGTAACAACTTATTATATTTACTTACTACTGAACTTGCAGCGCTTAAAGAAATTAGTGAATTATCTGGTGAAAGAAAAGTAAAAGTTGGTAAAGGTGATAAAGAGCATGAGGAAACAAGACCTTTAATATCAGTTTCTGAACTTCAACAAATGAAAGAAAATGAGGCTGTTTTAATTAGAATTAGACTTGGAACAGCAAAAGTAAAATTATATCCAAACTGGAAAACAGATTGGGGTATTCCTAAAATTGAAGCAGATCCATATGTTCAAAGAGAAAAAATGCCTATTGATATATTTAATTTAAAAACATTTATGGATGAAAAAAAACATAATAAATTTATGGATATGTTAAATGGTCAAGGTGGTGGAACTTCTCATAGTATGATGGACTCTAATCCTTTTGTTAATAATAACTTGTTTGACAGTAATCCATTTAAACAGGAAATGCCATCTTCAAATCCTTTTGTAAGTTTAATTGATGAACAACCAAAACAAAATGCAGGATTTAATATGGATGATTTAGTGAAAAAAATTGATGCAAAAATTGCAGAACTTGAGGCTGAAGAAAAACGTGAAAGAGAAAAAATGGTAGAAAAAGTAGAAACTTCAGTAAAGGAAACAACAACTAATAATTTCTTCTTGGATAGTAGTCCTGTTATAAATAGTAATATAAAAGAAATTGAAATTAAAAAAGATGAAAAATTAGAACAACCAATAATAGATATTTTTGAACAACCTGAAATAGAAATACCAAAAAAGGTTGAATCAGAACTTAGTGATTATCATAAAAATTCTATTACTGATGATCAATTCTTTGATGAATTTTTTGATGAACAATAAAAAAACTTGAATTTTCAAGTTTTTTTTAGTTTTTGATTTTTCCACGTTCACATCTATTACCCCAGAAATCTAATAGTTTTTCATCTTTGTTTATGCATATTATTTCACAATGGTTTGGACAATTTGGGCATTCATAACTTGTAGTTTTAAAATTAAAATTAGTGATTTTAAAATCGAAGTCATTTTCAGTTTTTGTATTTTTGGCAAGAATAGCAATTCCAATGGCACCCATTAAATGTCCATTTTCATCTACAATTATATCTTCTTTTAAAATATCTGAAAAGGCTTTTACAACTCCAATATTTTTGCTTACTCCACCTTGAAATACAATAGGTGGTATAATTTTTTTTCCTTTTGCAACATTATTTAAATAATTATTTACAACACTTTGACAAAGACCAGCAATTATATCTTCTTTTTTATGACCTGTTTGAGCTTTATGAATTAAATCAGATTCTGCAAATACAGTGCATCTTGCAGCAATTTTTGTAGGATTTTTTGACGATAATGCAATTTTTCCAAAATCATTTACATCAATATCTAATCTTTTTGCTTGTGATGATAAAAATGAACCAGTTCCAGCAGCACAAATGGTGTTCATTGCATAATCTGTTACTATTTTATTATTGATTAAAATAATTTTTGAATCTTGTCCACCAATTTCTAAGATAGTTCTAACGTTTGGATGAAAAGTAGTGGTTCCAATTGCATGTGCAGTTATTTCATTTTTTATTATGCAAGCATTTAACATTGTGCCTATTAATTTTCTTGCTGATCCGGTAGTTCCAACACTTACTATTTTGACATTATTTTTTAATTCATTTTTCAAATTATTGAGAAGATTTTTAACAGCATTTATTGGGTCACCTTTAGTCCATATATAGCTTTTAGCTAAAATATTATTATTTTCATCAATTATTACGCCTTTGGTGGATATAGACCCTATATCAATTCCTAAATAACCCTTAATCATTTTGTTTCTCCTTTTTCATTACTAACATATCATAAAATGCTTCTAATCTTGTTTTTATTCCAGTAGTAGAACTTTCTGTATCAAATGAGAAAAATATAATTGGCATATTGTGATCATTACAAACATTAGTAATTACTGGAATTGCACTTATTTCTGGCGTGCAACCAAATGGCTTTATATGTATTATTCCATCATATTTATGTTTACATAAGTATAAAGTTCTATATACATTATCACTTCCATCTGCTCCAAGAGTATATTTTAAATATTTTTTAGTTTTAAACTTAATATATTTTGATATTAATTTTTTTATAACAAGTAAATAAGAAACATTTGTCCATCTTTTTATTTCAATATGCATTTTTGCTAGTTCTTCTTCTAAAAAATAACTAGCATTAGGTTCCATTGAACCAAATAATTCTCCAATAACCCCAACTTTTAAACAGTTTTTAGGTTTATTAATTTTTATTTTTCTAAATTTAATATTATATTTAATGAATAGATAAAATAAATTAATAAAACCTTTTGTATTAGATAAATCTTTTAACATTGAATTTTTTAAATTCTTAAAACTATTTTTATTTTTTTCAAATCCGATATTTTTTCTAATATATTTATCAATACTATCCATCATGAAGATAATAGAAAAAGTAAGAATGAAGTAATAAGTAAATTTAAATATATTTATGCTAGGATTAATTTTTTTTAATATTT
>JAZNOG010000018.1:0-4090 GCA_045580645.1 Bacilli bacterium | reverse complement strand
TATATTAGAAAAAACTTTTGATAAGTTTGAAACCAAATCAAATGAAATATATTTCTATGGCCAAATATATGATGCATATTCAAAGATATTAGATATATTTAAAGAAGCAAAAGAAGAACTAATTATAATAGATAACTATGCTGATAAAACTATTTTAGATATGATAAAAAACATAAAAGTAAAAGTTATTATAATAACAAAAGAAAATAATAAATTAAGTCCGTTAGATATAGAAAAATATAATAAACAATATAACAACCTAACTATTATTTATAATAGGACATTTCACGATAGATATTTCATATTAGATAAAAAGCATTTTTATCACTGTGGCACCTCAATAAATCACGCTGGATCAAAAACATTTTCTATAAACAAATTAGAAGATAAAGAAGTTACTGATTCATTACTGAATAAACTAATTTTTTTTATTTAAATTTTGGTTGCATCCTTTGTTAAACTATGTTAAAATATCTACATGAAAAGCAATTGAAGAAGACGGAAATATATGATGTTTATTAGCGAGTTGAGTATGGTGAAAGTCAACAAAACTAGTATATTTCAGATCACTTTGGATGTGTTTTATGAAAATAAAAACGGTTTGCGCGTTATAGCTATGAGTATAAAGTAAGGTGGTACCACGCTTTTTTAGCGTCCTTTGGTCCCATCTTTTTTTTGGGAGGAAATATAAATGAAAAAATTTGAAGAATTATCAAAAGAAAAAGTAGAAAATGTTGAAGAGTTTTACTCTAATTACTGGGAAGAAAATGATATTTTTAAGAAAAGTATAGACCAAAATGATAATTATTTTGTTTTTTATGATGGACCCGCAACTGCAAATGGTTTTCCTGGACTTCATCATATGGTAGCAAAATTTTTAAAAGATACTTTTTGCAAATACAAAACAATGCAAGGAAATAAAGTTATTAGAAAAATAGGTTGGGACACTCACGGACTTCCTGTAGAAGTAGAAGTTGAAAAAACACTTGGTTTTTCTGGTAAAAAAGATATTGAAAAATATGGTATAAAAGAATTTAATGAAAAATGCCGTGAAGCAGTATGGAAAAATGAAAAAGCTTTTACAGATTTAACTAAAAAAATGGGTCAATTTATAGATACTAAAAATCCTTATGTTACTTATGATAATAATTATATAGAAACAGAATGGTATATTTTAAAAAAATTCTTTGAAGAAGGATTATTTTATGAAGGGGTTAAAATATTACCATATTGTCCAAGATGTGGAACAGGACTTGCTTCACATGAAGTTGCACAAGGATATAAAGAAATTTCTGTTGATACAGTAGTGGTACCAATGAAAAAGAAAGATGAAGATTGTTATTTCTTAGTTTGGACTACAACACCATGGACTTTAATATCAAATGTTGCTTTATGTGTTAATCCAGATGAAGAATATGTAAAAGTAGAGTCACAAGGATATAAATTTATTCTTGCTAAAAAATTAGTTTCTAAAGTTCTTGGTGAAGAAGTAACAATAATTGAAACATACAAAGGAAAAGATTTAGAATTTACTGAATATGAACAATTAATTCCAGAACTTCAAGTAGATAAAAAAGCCTTTTTCGTAACATGTGATAATTATGTAACAATGGAAGATGGAACAGGTATTGTTCATATTGCACCTGCCTTTGGACAAGACGATGCAAATGTAGGCAAAAAATACAATTTACCATACTTAAATCCAGTTGGAGAAGATGGTTGTTATAAAGAAGGACCATGGAGTGGAATGAATGTATTTGAAGCAGATTTAGAAGTTATTAAATATCTAAAAGCTAATGATAAATTATTTAAAAAACAAAAAATGCTTCATAATTATCCACATTGCTGGAGATGTTCTACACCTTTAATTTATTATTCAAAACCAAGTTTCTATTTAGAAATAACTAAAATAAAAGATAAAATAGTTGAAGCAAACAAAAAAGTTAATTGGTATCCAGCATACGTTGGAGAAAAACGTTTTGGAAATTGGCTTGAAAATTTAAATGACTGGGCTATTTCTAGAAATAGATATTGGGGAACACCACTTCCACTTTGGAGATGTTCTTGTGGACATGACGAGATGATTGGTTCAAGAGAAGAACTTGCACAAAAAGCAATTGAAGATATTAATACATCTATAGAACTTCATCGTCCATATGTAGATGATGTTCATATAAAATGTGAAAAATGTGGTAAGACTATGAATCGTGTTAATGATGTTATAGATTGTTGGTTTGATTCTGGTTCAATGCCTTTTGCGCAATACCATTATCCATTTGAAAATAAACAGTTATGGGAAAGTCAGTTTCCAGCAGACTTTATCTGTGAAGGTATTGATCAAACACGTGGATGGTTTTACTCACTTCTTGTTATATCAACATTCCTAAAAGGATGCTCACCATATAAAAATGTATTAGTAAATGACTTATTACTAGATGCAGAAGGTAAAAAGATGAGTAAAAGTAAAGGTAATATAGTTGAACCATTTACTACTATGAAAGAATATGGAGCAGATACAGTTCGTTTTTATCTTCCATATGTTTCACCAGTTTGGACACCTCTAAAATTTGATATAAACGGTTTAAAAGAAGTTTATTCTAAATTCTTTAATCCACTAAAAAATACATATAACTTCTTTGCAATTTACGCCAACGCTGATAACATTACTGATATAAATACCTGTTATGTAGATATAGAAAAACGTGATGAAATAGATAAATGGTTACTTTCTAAATATAATAGATTATTAAAAGAAGTAACAAACGCTTATGAAGAATATGACTTAAATAAAGTAGTTAAAGCATTAACAGATTTTGTAAGTGAAGATTTATCTAACTGGTATATAAGACGAAATAGAAATAGATTCTGGGAAAGCGAATTTTCTTTATCTAAAAAGTCAGTTTATATAACAACTTATGAAGTATTAGAGTCTCTATCTAGAGTAATTGCACCTATCGTTCCATTTGTATCTGAAGAAATTTATACTAAATTAACAGGTAAACTTTCTGTTCATTTAGCGAAATTTCCAAAATATGATGAGTCTTTAATAAATGAGGAGATAGAAACAAAAATGGATTTAGTTAGAAGTTTAATAAGTGCAGGACGTTTCGTTAGAGAAGAAACAAAAATAAAAGTTCGTCAACCTATTAGTGAAGTATATATTGATGGAAAAAATAAAGAAATATTATCTACTCTTACAAATTTAATTATGGAAGAATTAAATGTCAAAAAAGTTAATTTTGTAGATGATTTAAATGAATATATGAACTTTATAGTTAAACCTAATTTCAAAGAGGTAGGTAAGTTATTTGGGCCAAATATAAAAGAATATAGTGAAAAGCTTCAAAAACTCTCAAAAGAAGAAATAAATAAACTTCAAAATGGAGATACTATAAGTATGATTATTGGAGATAATTTATACGAAATAAATAATAACATGGTTGATATTAGAATTGACGCAAAAGAAGGATTTAATGTTGCAATAGACAATAATAACTTTATAATTTTAAATACCACTTTAGATGACATGTTGCTTAAAGAAGGCTTTGCTAGAGAAGTAGTATCTAAAGTTCAAAATCTAAGAAAAGAAAAGAACTTTGATGTATCGGACCGTATAAACTTATATTATTCATCAAATGATTATTTCAAAGAAGTTTTAAAAGATTTTGAATCTTATATTAAAAATGAGACTTTAAGTATTGCCCTAATTGAAAAAGATAATTTAGAATTTACATATGATATAAATGATGAACAAATAAGTTTTGATGTAGAAAAACAATAGGAGGAAAAATGAATTTAATTTATGGCTTAGCTATTTTGTCGCTGCTAATTACTTTAGTTGCTCAAGGATATGTAAGTTTTACATATAATAAATTTAGTAAAATTTTAAATAAAAAAGCAATAATAGGTAAAGAAGTAGCAAGATATATATTAGATAAAAATAATTTAAGGGTTAGATTCTAAGATAAGTTCTCTTGAGAATGAATGTTTGTCCTTCTTTCAGCAAGTTCCCGTAAAATAAGGGTAGAAACTTGCTTTTTTTATTAAAATATATTATTATAAGGTCGTTTAATTGTTATATTTATGCACT
>JAZNOG010000017.1:0-35371 GCA_045580645.1 Bacilli bacterium | reverse complement strand
AAATGAAATTAGTAATTGGATATTTATATTATGATTTAATGAATTTATATGGGGATGTTGGTAATATTAAAGTTTTAGAATATCATTTAAAGAAACAAGGAGTAGATGTTTCTGTTAAGAAATTGTCCATATCAGATGATATTAATTTTGATGATTTGGATTTAGTATATATAGGCTCTTCCACTGAACAAAATAGAGATTTATGTTTAGAACATTTGATGAATTATAAAGATAAGATAAAAGAAGGTATAGAAAAAGGTAAATTTTTTCTTGTAACTGGTAATGCTTTAGGTCTTTTTGGTAAAACTCTTTATGATAAAGAAGGTCTTGGTATATTTGATTTTGAGGTTAAACCTACAAAAAGAATTGTTAAAGAAGTTGTTACTAAATGTAGTTTTTCAAAAAAAGAAATTTATGGTTTTATGAATCATGAAGATGAAATAACTTTTTGCAAGGTTAATAATTTGTTTAGTAATGAAGGCGTTATCTATAATAATTTTTATGGTTCTTATATGATTGGACCACTTCTATCTCGTAATAGTGAGTTTGCTGTGTTTTTAATTAAGAATTTAATTAAGAGTAAGGATTCTAAGTTTAAGTTTAAAAAGTTTAATTTCGTTTTAGATGATAAAGCATATAATGAATATATTGAATTTAAAAAAAATAAGATTCATATTAAATGAGTCTTTTTTGTTGATTTTTAATTGTTTAGTAAATATAATATAGTTAACTTAGGAGGTTATTTATGTTTGAGAATGAAAGACTTAAGAAAATAAATCTTATTAAAGAAAAGTGTAATGATGAAGAAAAAGCTAGGAAGATGGGTTCACAATTTAACAGAAAACTTCGTGATGAAAAATATCTCATGGATCTTATGGATAGAATGTTATCAAAAAAAGGAAATGATTCTTTAGACTTTTTATCTTTAGTTAAAGATAAATATATCATTTCTGCAGATAGTGAACTTCTTGATTATATAAGTTTATTTGATGTAAAAACTGGTAGAAAAATTGTTTTTTCTACAATGATAAAGGATAAAAAGAACTCTGAGGATTTAAGTAATGGTATTTATTTCTTTTATACTAAACAAGCTGCTTTTGAAACTGGTTCTTTAGTTTGGACTGATAAGTTTGATGTTTGTCCTTTTGAACTTGATGCAGTTTATTATTTTAAAAATTTAGATGATGGAAAAGATTATTCTATTGCTGGAAGAAGTGAATGTGAGGATTTTGTAAGAACTCATAATACTTTAATTCTTGCTGATAATAAGGGGAAAAGCAATCAATATTTTAAGATATTTCAAAGATTATATTTTAAATTTTTAGTTTCCAATAATTTAAATACCGAAGAATCTTACAAGCTTTTAAGTGATATTATAAATACTTCAAATAGTGCTAGACAAAGAAAAAAAATGGTTTCTAAATAGAAATCATTTTTTAAATTATAAATTTAATACATATTAACCAGATAGTAATAAATAATAAAATAGAAATTATTTACCCACTCTATTGCTATTTTTTTAATTTTTATTTCATAATAAGTTCTCTATCTAAAATATTTATAATTGTTTTTATTGCTTCAATTGTATCATTAAATTTTACCTGTTTTGTATATTCTAACTTGGCTTGATAATCAGAAAAAACTCTTTTTATATTATTATTTTCTTCTAAAATTTCCACTATTTCTTTAAAAGTATTAATATCAAATCTAGTATTTCTTTGGTTAAAAGTATTTTCTATTGCTTTAACTAAGTTTCTATTATCAATATCTTTTTTATGTTTATTTATTAACATATATAAATCATAAAAGTCTTTAGCTCTAGTAGTAGTTATGTTTTTACTCATAATACTTTCAAATTTTTCTGCTATTATAGTTTCAATCGTGTAAGCCATTATATTTATTTTTTTATCTTCAAAAATAGAACTATGCTTATATTCAATTTCTCTTGGTGTAATTACATCTCCTGTGGTTATTTCTATAAAGAAATTAGTTTTAATTTTATCAAATATTCCTTTGACATTTATTTTAAATCCGCCATATTCATCTTCCGACCTAATATCTTTAACATTAACAATTTCAAAATTAACATTATCATTTATATTTATAGATAATATTTCTTCAAAGATATTCCTAATATAATTTATATTTAATGGTAAACTTTTTAATGTTGCATCAATATCTTTTGTAGTTCTTAAATCTTCTCCTATAATAGATGAAAGTAAAACTCCACCTTTTAGAATAAAGTTATTTTTATACTTGCTTTTTTCAATTCTCATTAGTATATGTTCAAAGAAAAACATTTGATGAAAATGATGCGCTAAGTTATTATTACCTTTAGATTTTTTTCTTATAATGTCATTTAATCTATCTGAATTCATCTATAATAATACCTCCATTATTTCAACAACTTCTTCTTCGATATCTAATTTTTTAGCATACTTAACTAATTTCAAAATATCTTTGTCTTTACTTGTAGTATATGTCTTTAATGCTTTTGAATAAATTTCTTTATCCATACGATTTTTATCTTTAATAATATCACAAATTGTTCTTTCTATGTCATAACACTTAATGGTTAAGTCGTTGATAGTTTTAATCTCAATCATACCAAGTTCGAAGATATCATCTTTTACATATCTTAAAGAAATATTTTTATTATTTAATAAATTACCACTGTAATTGTATGGAACAGTAATATCATAAATTAGAGGTATTCTATCAGACATATTATGCAAATAAAGTGCCGTAGCATGGGAATAGCACATATTTTTACTAATTTTAGATAAAATATAAAAATTATCAATCGAGTACTCTGGTAATTTGTAAATACCAGTTCCAACTCTTTCTAATTTTTTATTACTTACTAAATTGCTTAAAAAAGCACTACTAACATACATACTTTCAGTTTCTTTAGCAGTAATATATCCATTGTTTTCTTTTGCATAATTTAAAATTTTTTCATAATTGTTCATATATATCATTTCCTTTTTCTAGGAATATTGTATCATTTTTCCTAGAAAATGTCAATTATTTAAAATTTATGATTTATTATTCCTTATAATTTCTTTTAACATAATGCTAGAATAAAAAGCCAATTTTGTAAAATACTTTTAACAAAATTGACTTTTTTTGTATTTTTATAAAATGTTTTTAATAATCACAGTTACCTGGTGTTCTTGGGAACGGAATTACATCTCTTATGTTTTCTACTCCAGTTAGATAAATTAGTAGTCTTTCAAAGCCCATACCAAATCCTGAGTGAACGCATCCACCATATCTTCTTAGGTTTAAATACCACTCCATACCTTCTTCTGGGACATTCATTTCTTTCATACGTTTAATTAGTTTTTCATATGATTCTTCTCTTTGTGAACCTCCCATTAGTTCTCCTGCTCCTGGAACTTCTAGGTCTACTGCTGCAACTGTTTCGTTGTCATCATTTAATTTCATGTAGAAGGCTTTTATATCTTTTGGCCAGTTTTTAATAAATACTGGTCCATTAAAGTATTCTGTGATGTATTTTTCGTGTTCTTTTGCTATATCTTCTCCATATTCAGGTTTAAATTCCCATTTTTTTCCTGATTCTTTTAGAATAGTTATAACATCTTTATGATCTATTCTAGTAAATGGACTATTTAATAATTTGTTTAATTTGTCTATTAAGCCTTGTTCAACAAATTTATCTAGGAATTTCATTTCATCTTTTGCATGTTTTAATACATAATCTACTACATATTTTAACATTTCTTCCATTACATCCATGTCACCTTCTAGATCACAGAATGCTATTTCTGGTTCAATCATCCAGAATTCACTGGCATGTGTTTTTGTATTAGAGTTTTCTGCTCTAAAGGTGGGTCCAAAAGTATAGGTTTTCTTAAATGCCAAGGCAAATGTTTCTGCTTGTAGTTGTCCTGATACTGTAAGAGCAGCTTGTTTACCAAAGAAGTCTTTGCTATAATCAACCTTTTTGGTTTCTGCAACTTTATTCAAGTCTAAGGTTGTTACTTGGAACATTTCCCCTGCTCCTTCACAATCACTTGCAGTTATAATTGGAGTATGTGCATAAACATATCCTCTTTCTTGAAAATATGTGTGAATAGCCATAGCGGCAACGCTTCGGACTCTAAAAACTGCATTAAATAGGTTGGTTCTAGGTCTTAAATAAGCTTGTTCTCTTAAGAATTCTCTAGTATGTCTTTTTGCTTGAATTGGATAGTCTTCTGGACAATCTCCTAGAACTTTGATATTTTTTGCTTTTAATTCAAAGTCTTGGTTTCCTTCAGATTTAACTATTTCTCCAGTTACTTCAAGGGATGAGCCAACTAGGGCTTTATTTATTGTTTCATAGTTTTCTATATTACTATCATAAATTACTTGTAAGTTGTTAATTGTTGTTCCATCACTTAGACTGATAAATGCAAAGTCTTTTTGTTTTCGATGGTTTCTTATCCAACCACAGATAGTTACTTCTTTTCCTATATAATCTTTTTCAAATAATTCTTTTATATCCATTTTTATTCCTCCTTTTTATATTTCATATTTTCTTTGTCTAATTTTTGATGCTGGAATTACTTTTTGTTTTTCTTGTTCACATAAATATCCATCGATAATTAATTCTTCTATTAGACAATTTAATTCAAATCCAATATGTAGTTCTTCCACTGTTTGAGCGTATTTTACTTTTTCTTCTAGTGTTATCTCTTTAAGGGCCGATAGTGGTGCAGTTATATTTACAGGATTGATAGTTATTGTTTGTGATTCTTTTTCTATTTGTATATTTACTAATATTCCTGTTAAATAATCTGTATATAAATATGGTTTTTCATTATCTCTACCTAATAATAAATGATTTAAATAATAATTATTTTTTTCTAAATATGGTCTTTTTTCGTATATTTCTTCACCGAATTCATCTATTATTTTTTGATAGCAAACTATATCTTTTAGATTTAATATAAAGTATGTTTTTACTTCCATGTTATCTCCTTTTTAACAAAAAGAACCAACTAAAGGAGCATTTTATGCGGTGCCATCCTTTTGGTTGGTTCTTAATTTATATAACGGGTTATCCCGGTTTATCCTACTTTTATTTTCAGATAAACACTCAGTGGTGTTCTTCTTATTAGTCTTTATATTGGCTTTCATCATCCCAACTTGCTTTGATAAAGGGTCTAATAATACTTTTCCACGTCATCATTTTATTTATTATTTAACTAATTCTAAAATAACCATTAAAGCGTCGTCGCCTTTTCTTTCATCAAGTTTTAGAATTCTTGTGTATCCACCATTACGTTCTTTATAACGAGGAGCAAGTTCATCAAATAATTTTTTAACTGCTTCAGTATTGTTCATTAAGAATGCTAATGCATTTCTTCTTGATACTAAAGTTCCTCTTTTACCAAGAGTTATCATTTTTTCTACTGCTTTTCTTGCTTCTTTTGCTCTTGTTTCAGTAGTTTCAATTTTCTCGTTCATAATTAAATCAATTGTAAGATTAGCAAGCATGCTTCTTCTATGTTTATTATCAACGCCTAATTTTCTATATGCCATTTTAATTCTCCTTCCTGTTAATCGTCGTCTCTTAAAGTTAAATCTAATTCTTTAACTTTGTCTAAGACTTCTTTTAATGATTTTTTACCTAAATTACGAATTTTCATAACATCGGCATCTGATTTATTAACTAAATCTTGTAAGGTATGAATACCTGCTCTTTTTAAGCAATTGTATGCACGAACTGAGAAGTCTAAATCTTCAATAGCGGTTTCAAGAGCTTTTTGTTTTGGATCTTCTTTCTTTTCTACCATTAAACCTGCAACATTTGCAATATTATCTAATTTTGCCACTATTTCTAAGTGTTCAATTAAAATTCTACTTGCTAAGGCTACTGCTTCTTCTGGTTTAATTGAACTATTTGTATAAACTTCTAAAACTAGTTTATCATAGTTTTCATTTTGTCCAACACGCGCATCTAAAACTTCATAGCCAACTCTTTCGATTGGCGAATATAATGAATCAATAGCAATTACACCAACTTTTTTATCTCCAAGTAATTTTTTGTTTTCTTCTGCTCTAACATATCCTCTTCCAGAACCTACTGTCATTTCCATGTTAAGTTTTCCACCTTTTGCAAGTGTTGCTATTACTTGATCTTTATTGATTATTTCTACATCTGCATCACATTCGATATCTCCAGCAGTTACTACGCCTTCTTCACTTTTAGATAGTCTAATTATTTTTTCTTCTTCACAATGTTTTTTAATAACTATGCTTTTAAGATTTAAAACAATTGACGCTACATCTTCTACTACACCTTCAATAGTTTGGAATTCATGTAATACTCCATCTATTTTGACACTTGTTATAGCGCTTCCTGGTAGTGATGATAACATTACTCTTCTAAGAGCATTACCAATTGTGTAACCAAAACCTCTTTCTAGTGGTTCTAGTTCAAATTTTCCGTAGTTATTTTTTTCTACGTAATCTGTTATTTTATATACTGGTTTTTCAAATTGAATCATAGGTTATCCTCCCTTTTATTAGTTACGTGGTCTTTTTGGTGGACGACATCCATTGTGTGGAATTGGAGTAACATCACTAATTGTAGTTACTTCAAGTCCTGCATTTTGTAATGATCTTATTGCTGTTTCTCTACCTGGTCCAACACCTTTTACGACTACTTCAACTTTTCTCATTCCTGAATCAAATGCCATTTTTCCTGCTTTTTCAGAAGCAAGTCCTGCAGCAAATGGAGTTGATTTTTTGCTTCCTTTAAATCCAATAGCACCACTAGAAGCCCATGCTACTACATTTCCTTCTTTGTCTGTTACTGTAACTATTGTATTATTAAAGGTTGCATGAATGTGTGCAACACCTTCAGGAATATTCTTTTTAACTTTTCTTTTTCTTTGTTTATAAGCCATAGTTTAACCTCCTTAAACTTACTATTTTTTCTTATTTGCTACTACTTTTCCTCTACCTTTACGAGTTTTAGCATTTCTATTTGTTCTTTGTCCTCTTACAGGTAATCCTTTACGATGACGAATTCCTTCGTATGAACCAATTTCCATTTTTGTTTTAATGTTCATACCTACTTCACGTCTTAGGTCTCCTTCTGTAACATAGTTTCCTAGTTCATCACGGATTAGGCCTAATTCTTCATTTGTTAGATCTTTTGTTCTTTTTTCTGGATCTACTTTTGCTTTTTCTAAAATTTTAGCTGCTGTAGTATTTCCAACACCATAAATATAAGTTAATGAAACTTTTATTTTTTTCTCGTTTGGTATTTCAACACCTTTAATACGTGCCATATTATTCCTCCTTACTAACCTTGAACTTGTTTGTGTTTTGGATTTTCACAAATTACCATTATTTTTCCTTTACGTTTAATAACTTTGCACTTTGCACAAATTTTCTTAACTGATGGTTTTACTTTCATTATTATTACCTCTTACTTTCTATAGGTTATTCGCCCACGTGTTAAATCATATGGGGAAAGTTCGATCATAACTTTATCGCCTGGTGAAATACGAATATAGTTTAATCGCATTTTACCAGAAACGTGAGCTTCTATTATATGACCGTTTGTTAGTTCTACTTTGAAGTTTCCTCCAGGTATAACTTCTAAAACTTTTCCTTCTGCTTCAATTACATCATTTTTTGCCATTTTCATCCACTCCTGTCGTAATTTCATATCCATCGTTTGTTACTACAACTGTGTGTTCAAAATGCGCTGATGGACTGTAATCTTCTGTCTCAATAGTCCAGTTGTCTTCTAATAAGACGATATTTGGGCTACCAAGAGTTAGCATTGGTTCTATTGCTATAACCATGCCTTTCTTTAGTATTGGACCGGTATTTGGTTTTCCAAAGTTTGGAACTTCTGGATCTTCATGAACACTTGTTCCTACTCCGTGTCCTACTAATTCTTTTATTACTCCTAAGTGATATTTTTTTGCATATTCTTCAATAGCATGTGATATATCACCTATTCTATTTCCAGGTTTTATTTGTTTTAAACCTTCATATAAAGACATTTTTGTATGATACATTAAGTCTTCTTTTTCTTTTGTGATGTTTCCTACTTTATATGTCCAAGCTGAGTCGCCATGATATCCTTTGTAACAAGCTCCAATGTCTAGAGTTATTATATCTCCGTCACGTAAGATTTTGTTACTTGGGATACCATGAACTACTTCTTCATTTATGCTGGTACATATTGCATTAGGGAATCCATCAAATCCTTTAAAGGAGGGAGTTGCTCCTTTTGATATAATAAATTCTTCTGCTAAAGCATCTAATTTTTTAGTAGTGATACCAGGTTTTATATATTTTTCTAAGTATTTATGAGTTTCATAAACTATATTACCTGCTACTTTTAAGTATTCTATTTCTTTATCACTTCTAATATTTATCATATTTTATTTAATTACTTTTTCTGCTTCTGTTGCCATTTCTTCAACTGTTTTAGCAGTTATTTCTACAAGTAATTCTTTCTCCTTATAATAATCAATTAGTGGGGATGTTTTAGTTAGATATTCGTTATATCTTTTTTCAAATACTTCTTCTTTGTCATCTTCTCTTTGAATAAGTTCTATATTGCATTCATCACATATATTTTCTACTTTTGGAAATAATTCTTTATTTCTTGTAGAATATGATTTTTTACAATTTGGACAAATGATTCTTGTTGTTACTCTTTGTAGTAATTCTTCTTTATCTACATTTAAGTAGATAACTACACCTAAATCTTTATTTATTTCTTTTAATAGTTCTTCATACATTTTTGCTTGTTCAACAGTTCTTGGGAAACCATCTAAAATGTATGGTTTATCTATTTTATTTAGGTAATATGTTAAGGCCTCGAAAACAGTTTGATCATCTAATAATTTTCCTGTTTTTAACGCATTACTTAATTCTTCATCTGTCTTAGCTTTTTCTCTTAAGATGTCCCCGGTAGATAAGGAAATGTATCCATATTTTTCTGCTAAAATTTGTGATAATGTTCCTTTACCTGCTGCTGGTGGGGCAAGTAGAATAATATTTTTCATTATTTTCTTCTCCTTCTTGTTCTTTTTACGCCATCATAAGTTCTACTTAATAGGCTGCTTTCTATTTGTTTATATGTTTCTATTGCTACTCCTACAACGATTAATAGTCCAGTTCCACCAAGTGATACTGTTGATGGAAGGTCTGTTACTGAATTTACAATTATTGGTAAGGCAGACAATATTGTTAGGAATAATGCTCCAACAATTGTAAGTCTAGATAAAACACTAGAGAAGTATTTTTCTGTAGTCTCTCCTGGTCTTACTCCTGGGATATACCCACCATTATTTTGTAAATTCTTTGCCATTTGTTCTGGTTTCATTTGAACAAACGTATAGAAGTATGCAAAGAAGAATATTAGTAGAACAAATAATGTAAATCCTACTGGTTTTGTGTAATCTAAATATGTATTTACAAAATTAGTAAATTTTTCATTGCTTACAAATTGTGCAATTGTTGCTGGAACTGCAAGTAAGCTTGATGCAAATATTACTGGGATTACTCCAGCTGAATTTATTTTAATAGGCATGTAAGTTTGTTTTCCTAAGTTTGCTGTTGATTTGTTAGCATATTGAATTGAGATTCTTCTTTCTGCTCCTTCAATATAGATAACTCCTACTATTACAATTAAGTAAACTAGTAAGAATAATAGGAAACTTGCAATACCTACAATTGAACTTTTTGTAGTTGTAAAGTCTACTAGTGTTTGGAATGCTGTAATCATCATGCTTGGAAGTGATGCAACAATTCCGGCCATGATAATTAGTGATATTCCATTTCCTACACCTTTTTGTGTTACTTGATCACCTAACCAAAGTAAGAAAGCTGTTCCTGCAGTCATAACAAGGGCTACTTCTAAATAATTAACAACTCCTGCAGTTTCTCCTAGAAACGCATATGCCATAGCATAACCTTGAATAAAGGCAAATGCTATTCCAACATATCTAGTTATTTGATTTATTTTTTGTTGTCCTGTATGTCCTTGCTGTGATAATTCTTTAAAGTATGGAATAATATCCATTTGTAATAATTGAATTATGATTGATGCAGTAATGTATGGTGTAACTCCTAATGAAAATATTGAAAAGTTTTTTAAAGCTCCACCACCCATAACGTTTAGTAGTTCTAAGAAACCTAAGTTTTTAGTTATTTCTTGTGTTCCTGGAACTTCTATTGTTGTTCCTACAATGAATAGTGCTAAGACTGCTAATGTAAAATATATTCTTTTTCTTAAATCTTTATTCTTTTTAGTAAATAGTTGTTTAAGAGGCTTAAACATCTTAAATCACCTCTGCTTTACTACCTGATTCTTCTATTTTTGTTAAAGCGCTTTGTGTAAATCTATGTGCTCTAACAGTTAATTTTTTGTCTAAAGTTCCATTTCCTAAAACTTTAATTCCACTTAATTGTTTTTTAACAATTCCAGTTTCTTTTAATAATTCTGGAGTTACTACGTCTCCATCATTAAATCTGTTTAAATCGCTAATATTGATTGTTGCATATCTTGTTTTAAATTCGTTGTTATTAAATCCTCTTTTATGTAATCTTCTATATAGTGGTGATTGTCCTCCTTCGAACACTGCTCTTATTGAAGCTCCACTACGAGATTTTTGTCCATTTTCTCCTCTACCACTTGTTTTTCCAAGTCCACTACCTGGACCACGACCTACTCTTTTACGAGTAGTAGTAGCACCTTCGTTTTTCTTTAATTCATGTAATTCCATTATCCTAATATCTCCTCTTTAGATTTTCCACGAATTTCTGCGATTTCTTCAATTGTTTTTAAGCTTTGAAGAGCAGAAATTGTTGCTCTAGCCATATTGATTTTTGTTCTTGCACCAAGTGATTTAGAAATAATGTCATGGCATCCTACAAGTTCTAGAACAGAACGAACTGCTCCACCTGCAACGATACCAGTACCTGCAGAGGCTGGTTTAATAATTACTTTAGTAGCACCTTTTTGTCCTACAACTTCATGAGGAATAGTTCTACCTTCAATAATTGGAATTCTAACAACGTTTTTATTAGCTTCTTGTCTTGCCTTTTTAACTGCTTCTGCTACTTCATTAGCTTTACCAGTTCCAAGTCCAACAAGACCTTTTCTATCACCTACTAAAACTACTGCTTGAAATCTTCTTTGACGTCCACCTTGTGTTACTTTAACAACGGCTTTAGTGTCTAAAACTATTTCATCAAGAGTTTTAACTGGTTTTACTTGTTTTTTATTTTGCATATTTTTACCTCCCACTAGAATTCTAAACCGTTAGCACGTGCTGCATCTGCTAGAGCTTTAACACGTCCATGGTATAGATATCCACCACGATCGAATACAACTTTGTTAATTTTTAATTCTTTTGCTTTTTCTGCAATTAATTCTCCTACTTTTGTTGCTACTTCAGTATTGTTACCTTTTAGATTCATAGAAGATGCTTCAGCTAAAGTAACACCTGTTACATCGTCAATTAATTGAGCTTTAATGTTCATATTTGAACGATAAACACATAGTCTTGGGATATCTTTTGTTCCAGAAATTTGTTTTCTAATTCTTTCATGTCTTATTTTACGCATTTCATTACGATTTTCTTTCTTTACCATAATTTCCTCCTACTATTTAGCTTTTTTACCTTCCTTACGTCTAATATGTTCTCCAACGTATTTAATACCTTTTCCTTTGTAAGGTTCTGGTTTTCTTACTTTACGAACATTAGCCGCAAATTCTCCTACTAGGGTTTTATCAATACCAGATACTTCTATTTCTGTATTGCTTTTTGCTTCAACTTTAATTCCTGCTGGAATTTCCATTTCTACTGGATGTGAATATCCTGCATTTATTACTAAAGTGTTTCCTTTAAGGTTGAATCTGTATCCAACACCAACTATTTCTAGTCCTTTTTTGTAACCTTCAGACACACCAGCAATCATGTTTTTAATATTAGCATTAGTAGTTCCATGCATTTGTTTAGTAGGAATTAAATCATTTGCTCTATTAACAAAAATTTCTTTTTCTTTAACTTCAACTTCAATATTTTTAGATATTGGCATTGAAAGTTCTCCTTTTGATCCTTTAACTATAATAGTATTATCGTTTACTTCAACTGTAACGTTTTCAGGAATTGCTATTATTCTTTTTCCAATACGACTCATTGTTATTCACCATTACCAAATATAAGCCATTACTTCTCCACCAAGTGATGCTTTTCTAGCTTCTTTATCAGTCATAATTCCTTTTGAAGTAGAAATAATTGCGATACCAAAACCATTTAATACTTTTGGTACTTCTTCGCTTTTAGCATAAACTCTTAAACCTGGTTTAGAAATACGCTTAAGTCCAGTTATAACCCTTTCTTTTTTATTTGTATATTTTAAAGTTAATGTAAGTGTTCCTTGAGCACCTTCTTCAACAACTTTGTAATCTTCAATAAATCCTTCATTTTTTAATATTCTAGCAATTTCTTTTTTTACATTTGATACAGGCATTGATACTTCTTTATATTTCATTGCATTAGCATTACGAATTCTTGTAAGCATATCTGCAATTGGATCTGTTACTACCATAATAAATTCCTCCTTCTTTGCCTACCAGCTTGATTTTTTTACTCCTGGAATTTGTCCTTTATTTGCAAGTTCTCTAAAGCAAATACGACAAAGACCATATTTTTTTAATACTCCGTGAGGTCTACCACATCTATTACAACGTGTATATTCACGCACTTTGAATTTTTGTACTTTGTTAGCTTTCGCTATCATACTTTTTTTTGCCATTATAACCTCCGACTATTTCTTAAATGGAATGCCTAGTTCTTCTAATAATGCAAATGATTCTTCATTTGTTTTTGCTGTTGTAACTAGAACAATGTCCATTCCTCTTACTTTTACTACATCATCGTATTCGATTTCAGGGAATATTAATTGTTCTTTAATTCCGATTGTATAGTTTCCTCTACCATCAAAAGCTTTTGGTGATAATCCTCTAAAATCTCTAACACGTGGAAGCGATACTGAAATTAATTTATCTAAGAAGTTATACATGTTTTCTCCTCTTAGAGTAACTTTGCATCCAATGTTTTGTCCTTCACGTATTTTGAATCCTGCGATTGATTTTCTTGCTTTTGTTATAACAGGTTTTTGTCCTGTGATAGCCATAAGATCATTTACGCATGCTTCAAGTAGTTTAGAGTTGTGACTAGCATCTCCAGCTCCAATGTTTACAACGATTTTTTCTAAACGTGGAACTTGCATTACTGATTTATAATTAAATTTTTCTTTTAAACTAGGAACGATTTCTTTATTGTATTTTTCTTTTAGGCGGTTCATAAATACCCTCCTTCCAATTAATCAAGTTTGTTGTGAGCTTTACTCACTCTAACTTTTTTATTACTTTTTTCTTCTGTTTTATGATAGATTCTAGTTACTTTATTAGTTTTAGAATCAATTATCATTACGTTTGAAGCATCAATTTTTGCTTCTGTTTCAACAATTCCACCAGTTTCATTAGAAGTATTAGGTTTAATATGTTTTTTAACCATGTTGATGCCTTCAACTATAACTTTGTTTTCGTTTTTGAATGTATGAGTAATTTTGCCTTCTTTACCTTTGTCTTTTCCGACCATTACTCTAACTTTATCTCCTACTTTTAGTTTCATAATTTACCTCCTATAACACTTCTTTTGCTAAAGATACAATCTTCATATAATCTTTATCACGAAGTTCTCTAGCAACTGGTCCAAATACACGTGTTCCAATTGGAGATTTGTCATCTTTAATTAACACACATGCATTGTCATCAAATTTTATATAAGAGCCATCGTCACGACGAACACCTTGAACAGTTCTAACGATAACCGCTTTTACTACTTTACCTTTTTTTGTAGTTCCGTTTGGAACAGCTTTTTTAACAGTTCCTACAACTACGTCACCAATATTACCAAATTTTACTTTACTTCCTCCAAGCACTCTTATAACAAGTAATTCACGAGCTCCTGAGTTGTCAGCAACTTTTAAACGAGTTTCTTGTTGAACCATACTTTACTCCTCCTTATAATATTACTCTTTCTTCAACTATTTCTGCTAAGTAGAAGCGTTTTGTTTTAGATAATGGTCTTGTTTCCACTATTCTTACAGTATCTCCAACTTTAGCTTTATTAGTTTCATCATGAGCAGTATATTTTTTACTATATTTAACTCTTTTACCATATTTAGGATGTTTCTTATATGTTTCTACTAATACGGTAATAGTTTTGTTATTTTTATCACTAACAACTTTTCCAACTAATTCTTTTTTTACTGTTTCCATAATGTCCTCCTACTAATTATTCTCGCGTTCACGAATTATTGTTTTCATTCTCGCAACTTGTTTTCTTAAGTCTCTTAATCTAGTTGGTTTTTCTAGATTTCCAGTAGCTTGTTGGAAACGCAAATTGAATAATTCTTCTTTAGATTCTTTTATTTTTGTGTTTAATTCTTCAGTGGATAGTTTTCTTAATTCTTCCATTTTCATGCGTTTTCACCACCCATTTCTTCTTTTTTTACAAATTTGGTTTTGATTGGTAATTTATGTGCCGCTAAGCGTAATGCTTCTCTTGCAACTTCTTCTGATACTCCAGAAATTTCAAACATTATTTTGCCTTCTTTTACTACAGCCATCCATTTATCTACTGAACCTTTTCCTGATCCCATACGAACTTCTAGTGGTTTAGCTGTTTTTGGCATATGTGGGAAAATATTGATATATACTTTTCCACCACGTTTCATATAACGTGTCATAGCGATACGAGCAGCTTCGATTTGGTTGTTTGTAATCCAAGCTCCTTCTTTAGCCATAAGTCCATAGTCTCCGAAAGAAAGTGTTTTGTTTCCTTTTGCTTTTCCTTCATATTTTAATCTGTGAACTCTTCTATATTTTGTCCTAGATGGTATTAACATTATTAATTACCTCCTTCTTTTTTGGACTTAGATGGTAATATTTCTCCTTTACAGATCCATACTTTTACACCGATTTTTCCATATGTTGTATTTGCTTCTGCAAATCCATAATCAACGTCAGCACGAATTGTATGTAGAGGAATATTTCCTTCAGAATGTCTTTCGTTTCTTGCCATTTCAACACCATTTAATCTTCCTGAAACTAAGATTTTAATTCCTTTAGCTCCAGCTTTCATAGCAGCACGGATTGCTTTTTTTTGTGCTTGTCTAAATGGCGCTCTGTTTTCTATTTGTTTTGCAACTGATTGTGCTACTAAAGCAGCATTTAAATCAATGTTTTTTACATCCATAATTGATACTTGAACGTTTTCATCTACCAATTTAGATAATTTTTGTTTTAATTTATTTATTTCTTCACCACCACGACCAATGATAACACCTGGTTTTGATGTGTGAATGATTACTTCGCATCTTTTTTTGTTTCTTTCGATTTCTATTTTAGAGATGCTTGCATCTTTTAATGTTTTTTCTAAGTATTCTCTTATTTTAATATCGTTAATTAAATATTTAGAAAAATCTTTTTTAGGAGCCATCCATTTTGATTCCCAATCTTTATTTACGCCTATTCTAAATCCAGTTGGACTAACTTTTTGTCCCATAAATACCTCCTAAATTACCTTTCTGATACCACTACTGTTACGTGTGATCTTCTATGATAGAATTTATCAATTGATCCACGAGAACCTGGTACCCTTCTTTTTAATGTTGATGCCATATCTACTCTTATTTCTTTAATGAATAATTTGTCAGCATCAAGTTTGTTGTTATTAACTGCATTTGCAACAGCAGAATTTACAACTTTAACAATAACTCTAGCAGATTTGCTATTGTAGTTATTTAAAATATTTATTGCTTCATTAGTGCTTTTTCCGCGAACTAAATCTGCCATAAGACGAAGTTTAATTGGACTAATTCTAACTTCTTTTGCTATAGCTTTAACATCCATTTTCTAGTTCCTCCTCTTATTATTTCTTCTTCTTGTCATCGCCGTGACCACCAAACTTACGAGTTAATGCAAATTCTCCTAGTTTGTGACCTACCATATCTTCAGTTACATATACTGGTATAAATTCTTTACCATTATGAACTGCAAATGTGTGTCCTATAAATTCAGGAAAAATTGTAGAACGGCGTGACCATGTTTTAATTATTTCTTTTTTTCCACTTTCATTCATTTTTTGAACCTTTGTCATTAGTCTATCAAATACATAAGGTCCTTTTTTAATGCTTCTTGCCATATTTTCAATCCTTTCCTATTTATTATTTCTACGACGAACGATAAGTTTATCAGACGATTTTTTCTTTCTTGTTTTGTATCCTAGAGCTGGTTTACCCCATGGTGTCATTGGGCCACTTCTACCGATTGGCGCTCTACCTTCACCACCACCGTGTGGATGGTCATTAGGGTTCATAACAGATCCACGAACAGTTGGTCTAATACCCATATGTCTTTTACGACCTGCTTTTCCTAATTTTACTAGTCCATGATCTTCGTTTCCTACTTCTCCGATTGTAGCCATACATGTTTCAAGTACTTTTCTAACTTCTCCAGAAGTAAGTCTTACTAAAACGTATTTACCTTCTTTACCAAGTATTTGGGCAGATGCTCCAGCACTTCTTGCTAGTTCTCCACCTTTTCCAGGTCTAAGTTCGATATTGTGAACTGTAGTTCCTTCTGGAATTTTAGATAATGGTAATGCGTTTCCTACTTTGATATCTGCTTTTTCAGATGAAATAACTTTCATTCCTACTTTTAATCCTTTTGGTGCAATTATATATCTTTTTTCTCCATCAACATAGTTGATTAGTGCGATATTTGCACTTCTGTTTGGATCGTATTCGATAGATGCAACTACACCTTCGATATCAAATTTATTTCTTTTAAAATCAATTATACGATATTTTCTTTTTTCACCGCCACCTTGATGTCTTACAGTAATTCTACCTTGATTATTACGTCCTGCTTTATTTGTTTGTTTAGCTAATAGACTTTTTTCAGGTTTTTTATTTTTTGTAAGTTCTTCATTAACAAGAGTATTCATTCCTCTTCTTGCGTTAGTGGTTGGTTTATAATTTCTTATAGCCACTTGTCATTCCTCCTTACCCTAATTCAATTGTTTGACCTTCTGCTAGTTTAACAATTGCTTTTTTCTTTTTGTTAGTAAGTCCTGTATAACGTCCTACTCTTTTCTTTTTAGGGTGAACATTTATTGTTCTAATATCTAAAACTTTAACATTGAAGATTTTTTCAATTGCAAGTTTTATTTCTGTTTTATTTGCTTTTGGATCAACATAGAAAGCGTATTCTCCATTTTCTTGACCCATATTAGCAGATTTTTCAGTTACTACTGGAGATATAATAATATCTAAATATTTAGTATTCATTATTTAAGTACCTCCTTTATATCTTCTAAAACGCTTTCTTCAATAACGATTTTATTAACTGATAGAATATCTAAAACACTTACTTCGTTTGCTTTTTCAATAAATACATTTTGTAAGTTTCTAGCTGATAAAATAACATTATCGTTATATTCTTTAACAATCAATAAAACTTTTTCATTTTCTATTTTTAAGTTGTTTAGCAAGCTTTTCATTTCTTTTGTTTTTGGACTTGCTACTTTTATTTCATCTACTATGATGATGTTATTAGCTTGTGCTCTAAATGAATATGCTGATTTAAGCGCTAAACGTCTTTCTTTTCTATTTTGTTTTTTGCTATAACTTCTAGGAACTGGTCCTAAGGCAACTCCTCCGCCTACCCATTGAACTGCTCTAATTGATCCTTGACGAGCATTTCCTGTTCCTTTTTGTTTCCAAGGTTTTCTACCTCCACCAGAAACTTCTGCACGAGTTTTAGTTTTAGCAGTTCCTTGTCTTAATGATGCTTGCGCTAAAACGATAGCATCTTTTAGGACTTTATTGTTAGGTTCTATTCCAAAAATTTCTTTATCTAAATTTATATCTTTAATTTTTTCTCCGTTAAGATTTAAAACTTCTAATTTCATACTTTTTTCTCCTTTCATCACAACTAATTGTTAATTATTTTTATTATTCAGTTACTTCTTGTGATGATTCTTCTTTAGTTTCTTCTTCAACTGGAGTTTCATAAGAAATAAGCTCAAATGCATCTTTTTTAGCATTTGTTTTAACAGCTGATTTAATGATAACTAAAGATTTTTTTGCTCCTGGAACACTACCTTTTACTAAAATGCAATTGTCTTCCATGTCAATTTTGATAATTTCTAAATTTTGGATAGTTGTTTGTTCAGCTCCCATGTGTCCTGGCAATGCTTTACCTTTGAATACTCTCATTGGTCTCATTGTTCCTAGAGAACCTACACCTCTATGATATTTTGAACCATGTCCCATTGGTCCACGATGTTGGTTATCTTTTTTGATAACTCCTTGATATCCTTTTCCTTTACTGATTCCTGTAACATCAACAATTTCTCCGGCTTCAAAAAGGTCTGCTTTTACTTCTTGGCCTACTTCGTAATTGTTAATATCTACTCCTTTAATTTCTCTTAAGAAGCGCTTAGGAGTAGTGTTTGCTTTATTTGTATGACCAGTTTTTGCTTTGTTACTTAGTTTTTCACGAATTGTATCAAAACCTAATTGAACAGCTTCATAACCATCGTTTTCCATAGTTTTAATTTGTGTAACTACGTTTGGTTCAATTTCGATTACTGTAACAGGAACTAATTTTCCATTACTTCCGAAAACTTGAGTCATTCCAACTTTTCTACCTAAGATTCCTTTCATTTTTTCTTTCTCCTTTTATTTTATTATTTTTGTGTAATTTTGATTTCAACACCACTTGGTAAATCTAAACGTTGTAATGCATCCATCGTTTCTTTACTTGGGTTTTTAATATCAATTAATCTTTTGTGTGTTCTAGATTCAAATTGTTCACGAGAATCTTTGTATTTGTGAACTGCTCTTAAGATTGTAATTTTTTCAATATCAGTTGGTAGTGGAACTGGTCCGCTAACTTGTCCACCAACTCTTTTTACTGTTTCAACAATTTTAGTTGCAGCATTATCTAAGATTCTATGATCGTATGATTTTAGTTTAACACGAACGATTTGTGACATATATTTCCCCCTCCCTTCGCCTATATCTAGTATAGACTTGCTCCGTGCAAATAACCCGATAAACAATTGACAACTCATCCTCGTGTATCGGCAACCTCGCACATCACAGCAGTCATAACGTTATAATGATAACACAAAATTATATGAAAAATCAAGTAAAATTTTCACTTTTTTGTTATTTTTTATAAAAAAAGAAAGCTGTATTTGTTAATTCACTTTCTTTTTTTCTTTTATGCGGTTTGTTATCTTGTCCTTTGAACTGGTTTAGTAACTTCACAATCAGTTATTCCATATGATTGTAATAATGTTTTGCATCTGTTTATACATTTTTTTTCTATTTGACGAACTCTTTCGCGTGTTATTCCATAAATTTGTGATACTTCTTCTAATGTCTTATACCCTGTTCCATCTAAACCATATCTGGATTTAAATATTGCTTTGTGGTGTTCTTTGATTTTTTTATCTTCTTCTATTATATCCATTAAGTATATTGCTTCAATATTTTCTATTGCTAGTTCTTCTGTTTCGTGGCATTCATCTTTTATTGTTTCTCCAATTGTTGCACAATTTTTTCCTTCTTCATTAGTTATGTTCAAATCTAGTGATAATGGAGCGCTTTCGTGTCTTCTAAACTCATCAATAATGTGTTCTTCAATACCTAGGCATTGTTTTATTATTTCTTTTGATGGATAATATCCATTTGTCATGTAAAATTCTTCATTAAATTTTTGAATCTTTCTAAATGTATTATTTCTTGCTACTGGTATTCTAATTGTTCTTGATTCATTTTCTATTGTTCTTTGTATTGCTTGTCTTATCCACCATGTTGCATATGTTGAAAACTTGTTTCCTGATTTTACATCAAATTTTTCAATGGCTCTGTATAATCCAAGGCATCCTGATTGAAATAGATCTTCTCTATCAACTGATTGACTGTGATATAATTGATTAACATTTGCTAATACTAATCTTAGATTGTGTTCAATCATTTTATTTCTTGCATTTGAATTTCCTTGTTGAGCTTCTGTTAATAATTTTATTTCTTCTTCTTTAGTTAACACTCTTATAACTTTTATATCTTTGTAAAAACTAGTTCCTTCATTGCTTAAATCATATAATATTTCAATGTTATTTTCTACGCAATAGATGGTTATTCTATTTATTAATTCTTCACTAAAGTCTTTTATGTCATCATATTTTATTTTTTTGTTCTTTATATATTCTTCTAAAAATTGTTTTATTTTATCATCCATTTTGCTCACCGCTTTCACATTTTTTTCTAGATAATTTTTTTGATTTTATAGAAGGTTGTTCTTCTAATAATTGTCTTAATATTTTTAAGCATCTTTCTTCTATTTGGCGAACTCTCTCACTTGTCAAATTAAAGATTTTTGCCACTTCTTCTCTTGTTTTATAGTTAGTTCCATCAAAACCATATCTTAATTTTAGTATTGTTTTATTTCTTTCAGACATGTTTTCCATTTGCTCTAGTAATTCTAATACTAAAATTTTTTGAATTACTTCATCTTCTATATTTTCTTTCTCATCTGTTAAAATATGTATTATTTTACCTTTGTTATTTTCTTCCAATGTTAAGTCCTCAAAATCAAGTGAAACAGGTAAATAAAAATGATTGTATAAAATTGTTATTATTGATTCTTCTATATGTAAATTTTGTGATATTTGATTTATTGTTGGATAATATCCATTTACCATATAAAATTCTTCTATATAATTTTTTATTTTTCTTAGTTGTCTTTCTTTTGCGATTGGTAAATGTATTGTTCTACTTGTTGTTTCTAACATATTTTGTATTGATTTTTTTATTAAATTTGTTGCGTAGGTTGAAAATTTATAATCTAAGGTCAAATCAAAATATTCTATTGCTTTATATAATCCAAAAATTCCTGTTTGAAATAAGTCATCAAAATCTATTTTTATTTTTTGTTCATATGATGCTGCGATTTTAGCTACTAATCTTAAATTATGATAAATCAATGTTTCTATTGCCTTTTCATCTTTATTTTTGGCTTTTTTTATTAAATTTCTTTCTTCTTCTTTTGTTAATACCCTTATTGTTTTTATTTTTTGATAAAAAGTTTTTTCTGCCTCTTCCATAGTAAAACCTTCCCCTCTTTTTATTGGGCTATATTATACTGCTTTTTTAAATTTTAGTCAATATTTTTCATGTTTTCTTTGTTTTATATAGATTTTTTTGTTTTTTTATGTTATTTTATAGGTATAATGTAGTGATAGGTGGATGTTTATGAAAAAAAGTTTGAAAAGTCTAGAAATTACTGATAATTCTGATTTGAACGAAACTAAGGAAAATAAGAAAATTAATTTTAATGCTAAGAAGAAAAAGATACGTATTTTATTAATTATTTTATTTTTTTGTTTAGTTTTTTCTATATTGGGTGGTGTATTTTATTATTTTTATATTTCTTATAAAGATATTACTAGTTTTTCTAATCCTATAGTCACTTTTTATGATAGCGAAAAGGATGCAATAAAAATTGAGGCTAGTGTTTCTTCTAATACGGTTGTATGTGGTTTTTCAAATGATAAGAATATTATTGGGGTTACATTTTCTAAGCCAACTGATAATAAGTGCACTGGTGAGATTAATAAGGGTTCTTATTATATTTTCACAAAAAATAAGTATGGTATTGTTTCTTCATCTTTAATCGATGATTTTGTTGTTGAGGTAAATACTAAAGATAATTATTATTTAGCAGTTGGGGGTTCTGATGTTGTTAAGTATGACGTTATTGAAGTGGGAAATCCTTTGGTTGATTTTGTTTCTTTAGATTCTTCTGTTGTTAGTGTTGATAAAGATAAGATTACAGGAAAGAAGCTTGGTAAAACAAAAATAAATATTGTTAGCAATGAAATTGTTTTAAAAGAAATTAATGTTGTTGTTACTGATGTTATTACTAAGGTTCCTAAAGAGTTTAATAATAAGAAGAAATATTTACCTTGTAATGTTTTTGATAAAAACGAGGTTAAACTTCTTGACACTATTTTAGTGGATAGAATAAATGATGTTGGAAAAAATACTCGTGCTGCTGCAGTTGAAGCAGCTAGGTTCTTAACTTTAGAGTTTCCTTATAGGATTACTTATTTCTTTGAAAATGGAAGAATTGATATAAGTGGTGTTAATTATGTTGATGGTGAAGGAAGATACTATCATGAAGGCCTTTATTTAGGTAAAGCCAAAGAAAAGCAAATTAAATATACCTATGCCGGTCCTGCAATGTGGGGATGTCCTTTGATAAATTATGAGGATACTTATTTGTTTAGTTATGGTGTTAAGTATCCAAATGGTCTAGATTGTTCTGGTTTTGTATCTTGGGTGTTAAAAAATGCTGGTTTTGATCCAGGTGATATTGGTGCTGGTAATGCTTATTCTGATCCAAGAGAACTAACCGATTTAGGTGAATTTGTTAAACTTGATAATGACATTATCTATTCAGATAGAATAAAGGTTGGAGATTTAATAAATGACTGGGGCCATATTGCTATAATTGTTGGTATTGATGAGAATAATTTTTATGTTGCTGAATCTTTAGATATTTATGGCGGGGTTGTTACTAGAACTTATCCTAAGAAAACTATTACTAAGCCTTTCTCTTATGTAGTTTTAATGGATGATTATTATAAGGAAGATGGTTTACTTACTAATATGTGGTATTAAAAAAAGTATGAAATTTAAAGTTTTTCATACTTTTTTATTTTTAGCTTATAATATTTTTTAATAGACCAAATGATATAATCATCATTATAATACTTGCTAGTAGGACTCCAAGTAAAATTGCTATGAATGATTTTTTTCTATCCATATTTAGTGCACTTGCCACTAGCGAACCTGTCCATGCTCCTGTTCCTGGAAGAGGAATTCCTACAAACATCACTAGACCCCAGAATCCATATTTTTGGATTTTATCTTTATTTTTTTCTACTTTTTTATCTAACCAATTTGCTGTTTTATTTAATATTTTATTTTTACTTATTCTACATTTTTCTAATATTTTATTTATAAGCAACAATATAAATGGTATAGGAAGTATATTGCCAATAATTGAGATAATATAACTTGGAAGTGGATTAAGATTTAAAAGTGCTGCCGCAATTAGACCTCCACGAAGTTCTAAAATTGGTAGTAAAGAGATTATAAATACTAATATTTCTTTTCCAAATTTTATATCTTTTAAAAAACTAAATGTGTCAATGATAATAGGAATAATTGTTTCTTGCATAATTTCTCCTTTTTTTTATGAAAAAAACCTCTTTAGAGGTTAGTTTATTATATGGCGGAGCGGGAGGGATTTGAACCCTCGCACCAGTTACCCGATCTACACCCTTAGCAGGGGCGCCTCTTCAGCCTCTTGAGTACCGCTCCAAGGACGTTTTTTTGTAAACGTAGTTTTATTATATGTTATTTTTTTTTATTTTTCAACTAAAAGTAGTAATTTTTATTAATAAATTGACAATTTGTTGTTTTTGTTATATAATATGAACATATTTTTAGGAGGTTTTGTTATGGCAGTATACAGATGTTATGAATGTGGTCTTATGAATATGGATGACCATAATAGATATAAATATAGTGAATGTTGGTGTAATTATCATAGAAGATATTATGAACCAGATAGTAGAGCTTGTAGTCATGCAATACCTAGACAAAGTGGCAACTCTGGAAATTGTTATATAACTACTGCGATTTGTGATATTTTAGGTTTTGAAGATGATTGTGATTATTTAAGAACTTTAAGGGGATTTAGAGATAATTATATGATGAATAAATCAGAACTTTTTCCTCTACTTGAAGAATATGATGAAATTGGTCCAATTATTAGTGATTGTTTGTGGAACGATGAGAATAAAGAAAGTGTTGCTAATAATATTTTAGAATTTGGTATTAAGCCTTCTTATTTCTTTATTAAAGACGGAGACGAAGAAAGTGCAATTAAGACATATGTAAATATGGTTAATGCTCTTAAAGATTTATATGGTCTACATGATGTAAAAAAAGAAGAGAAATACCCTGTTAGAAAAAGAATTGAATAAATTAGTTATTTAAAAAGTATTTTTTTTCAAATAAAAGATACTTTTTTTGTTAATAATTATGATATAATGTTTAATAGGAAGGAGTTTTATATGGAAAAAGATAATAATAATGTTGTAAGATTTTTATTAACATTTTTCTTAGGATGGATTGGTAGTATCATTATTAATCATACAAATCTAAAACCTGCTGGATTTAAAAGTAGAACTGGTGCTTATTTTTTCTTATCAATGATTACTTTTGGTATCTATGGTCTAGTTGCTAGTATTTGCAATTTAACTTTTGATCCAACAAAAGAAAAAAATATTGGTTACGTTAAGGAATAAAAATTGTTTCATTCAAGATAAAAAAGGAGCGTGCTCCTTTTTTGTTTTTTTTATAATAAATTTTTAGTTTGCAATTTGTGACATTCTACAATATTATTCATTAACATTATTACTGTAAGTGGTCCAACTCCTCCTGGAACTGGGGTAATATATGATGTTTTTTCTTTTGCTTCTTCAAAGTCTACATCTCCATAAACTTTGTTATTTTCTCTATTTATACCTACATCTATAATAATTTGATCTTGTTTAATCATTTCTTTTGTTATTAAATCTTTTTTTCCTGCTGCTACGATTAATATATCTGCTTGGCTTGTTTTTTCTTTTAAATTCTTAGTTTTACTATGACAAATTGTAACTGTTGCATTTTCTTTTAGTAGTAACGGAATTAAAGGAATGCCTACTAGTTTGGTTCTTCCTATTATAACTATATTTTTCCCTTCTAAGTTTATTTTTTCTTCTTCAAATATTTTCATTATACCGTAAGCAGTACACGGAATAATTGCTTCTTGTTTTGAATATAAATTTCCTATATTTTTACTTGTTAAACCATCTGCATCTTTTTTTGGATTTATTGCTTCTAATACTTTGGTTTCATCTATTTCTTTTAGAAGTGGTAATTGCACTAAAATACTAGTTACTTCTTTGTTATTGTTTAGAATTTCTATTTCTTTTATTAGTTCTTCTGTTGTTATTGTTTCATATTTTTTTAGTTCAAAATTAATGCCTACTTCTTCACATAAACTTTTTTTCTTATTTATATAGATATTACTTGCTGGATTGTCTCCTGTTTGAATTACTACTAGTTTTAATTTTTGTTCTATTTTATTTATTTCATTTTTTAAATTTTCTTTTATTTTATTTGCTATTTGTTTTCCATCTATTATATTAGTCATATTAGCCTCCTAATTTAATTATAGCATATATTTTATTCTTCTAGTTCTTTTACAGCATTTAAGACTGCTATTTTACCATATTCATATGTTAAAGAACCTTGTTGATATGCAATATATGGGGGTCTTATTGGGCCATCACAAGATAATTCTATTGATGAACCTTGCGTAAATGTTCCAGCTGCCATAATTACTTTATCTATATATCCTGGCATATCCCATGCTATTGGGGTTGCTTCTGAATCTACTGGTGAATTTTTTTGAATTGCTTGACAGTATTTTATTAATTTTTCTTCATTCTTAAATATGATGTTTTGAACTATGTCTACTCTTTCATCATTATATTTTGGTTCTACTTCGTAGTTTAAATCTTCAAGTAGTTTACTTGTTAATATAGCTGTTTTAAGAGATGAGGCTACTACACTTGGTGCCATGAATAGTCCTTGTAATATTTGTTTATTTATTCCAAGCGTTGGGCCTACTTCTTTTCCTTCTCCTGGTAAAGTTAAGCGTTCTCCAACTAATTCTATTAGGTGTTTTTTTCCTACAACATATGCTCCATTTGGACATATGCCTCCACCTAAGTTTTTAATAAGGGATCCTACTGCTATATCTGCTCCTACTTCTATAGGTTCTTTTTTACTTACAAATTCACAGTAGCAGTTATCTATCATTATGATTACTTCTTTATCTATTTTTCTTATTTCTTTTATTATTTCTTCTAATGTAGTTATTGATATACTTTTTCTTGTTGAATATCCTTTGCTTCTTTGGATTAGAATAACTTTTATTTTTTCATTTGTTAATGTTTCTTTTATTTTTTCTATATCAAAATTATTTTCTATTAAATCTATTTGTTTATAATTTATATTATATGATTTTAATGAACTGTTATTTTCTTTAATGCCTATTACTTCATCTAAAGTATCATATGGTTTACCTGTTATTGATAAAAGAGTATCATTTGGTCTTAAAAGTGCGAATAAGGTAGTTGATAAAGCATGACTTCCTGAGACAAATTGGTTTCTAACTAGGGCATCTTCTGATTTGAATACTTCACTATAGATTTTTTCTATTACTTCTCTACCTATGTCGTTATAACCATAACCTGTTGTTTGATTAAAATGAATGTCACTTACTTTATTGTTTCTAAAAGCATTTAGGACTTTTTCACTGTTAAAAAGGCATATTTCTTCGACTATATCAAATTGTTCTTTTAATACCTCTTCTATTTTTTTTATATTATTCATGAAATGAACCTCCATCTACTCTTATTACTTCATTATTTATGTAACTTGCATCATCACTTGCCAAAAATAAGGCAACTTTTGCTATTTCATTTGGATTTGCAAAGCGATTTAAAAAGATTTTTTTATTTTCGTTATCTATAAATTCTTCATCTAAGTTTTTATTCATATCTGTCCTTACCCAACCAGGTGCAATAGCATTTACATTTATATATGGTTTAAAATAATATGCTAAGTTATGGGTTAAGGATATAAGACCTGCTTTTGATGCATCATAATCTAAGCTTTCTGGATAGTATGTATCTATACCATTTGTTGATGCTATATTTATTATTTTTCCTTGTTTTTGTTTCATCATGTGATTTCCTACTAATCTAGAAAGTATGAAAGGTCCAACTAGGTTTGTTTCTAATATTTTCATAAAATTTTCTTTTGTTTTATCCTCTATAGTTGTATCTATTGCTATAGCAGCATTGTTAACTAGAATGTCAATGGTTTTAAATGTTTCTAAAGACTTATTAACCATATTGTTAATATCTTGTTCATTGGACATATCAGCTTGTAGTGTTAAAACTTTTATGTTATAAGTTTCTTCTAATTCTTCTTTTAGTTTTTCTGCTAAATCTTCACTTTCTTTATAATTTATTATTAAATTACACCCTTCTTTGGCTAGTTCTATTGCTATTTCTTTACCTATTCCTCTTGTTGCTCCAGTTATTAGGGCAACTTTGTTTTTAAATTTCATTTTAACCACCTCTTTAAATCGTGTATAGTATATCAGAAACTTTAGAAAATTGCAATTAAAAAGATGCCACTTTTTGACATCTACTCTTATTATATATGATGATTATTTTTCCTTTCAAGTTCAAAGCTTCCAACAATATATTGTCTTTTTTCTTTAGTTGGTATTTTTTTTATTCCTTCTTGGGTTATTAAACAAATATATGAATCAAATTCTCTTATTTTTTTACCTGTTAAGAAATCTTCTATTTCATTTTCTTTTATTTTTCCTTGAAATGGTGCATAGCAAACAATTTTTCCAGTTATTGATACAATATAACTAGGCACACTATAGTCTAAAAGTATATAACTATCTGCAGCTTTTGCTATGTTAAAGGCATGTGGTTCTTCTTTTCCATTATTTTCTATTAAACCAATGCAATAATATGTTTCAAAATCAAATAATGATAGTATGTTTTGTGCTACAGCAGCTCTTTCAGTGCACATGGCAATATTTTGGCCTTTTAGATTGCCTATTTCTAAGTCTTCTAATTTTTTAAAATATTCTTCATCTGTAGTTGTGGTTTGCCAAGCTAACTCGTTAAAATAATCTTCTCTTAAATCTTTATCTATTTTTATCATTCCAAAATATGTGTTAATAAAATTTTGTAAATGTTTAACTAGTGTTCCTTTGTCTTTGATGTTATTTTGTTTCAAATATTTAGCAAACTCATAAAAATAATCTTTTGTCTTCATTGAATAAGTATTCATTGTCCAATTACTATATTTTATTTTTGAATTTGGATGAATAAATCCTTTATGTGCTTCTAGAGAACTTGAATTTTGTGAAAATCCTAATACATCTTTTGGCTTGCTTTGTTTTGTTATTTTTTGTAATGCTTCATCTATAATTTGTTCTAGTTCTTCTTCTTTACAATTGTTTATAATATTTAATAAATCCATATCTTACCTCTTTTATAATTATATTTTATCATATTTTAAAATTTTTTCAAAAAAAGAAAGGTTTTTAACCTTTATATTGTCCTCCATTAATATGAAATGTTTGTCCTGTTGTATAGCTTGAATCGTCACTAGCTAGATATACAAATATTGGGGCAAGTTCATATGGTTCTCCTCCTCTTTTCATTGGAGAATCTGCTCCAAGTGTCGGTATTTTATTTGCTTCCCAACATGCTGGTTGAAGTGGTGTCCAAAAGAAGCCTGGCGCGATGGCATTTACCCTTATATTTTGATCAGCAAGATTTGTTGCTAGGGCTCTTGTAAATCCTACTATTGCGCCTTTTGAAGCAACATAATCTATTAGTTCTGGTTCTCCTTCAAAGGTTGTTATTGAACTTACATTTATAATAGATGCTCCACATTTTAAATATGGTAATGCTTCTTTTGTTAGATAAAACATTCCATAGACATTTGTTTTAAATGTTTTATCAAATTGTTCTGTTGTAATATCTGTTAATTTCTTTTGTTGATATTGAACACCTGCGTTATTTATTACGATATCTATTTTTCCAAAGTTTTTTAGAGTTTCATAAACTATTTGTTTGCTAAAGTTTTCATCGGTTATATCACCTCTTAAAAGAAGGCATTTTCTTCCTATACAATTTATATAGTTTTTCGTATAGTTTGCATCTATATCTTCATTTAAGTAAGGTATTACAATATCTGCTCCTTCTTTAGCAAATGCAACTGCAACTGCTCTACCTATTCCTGAGTCTGCTCCTGTTATAATTGCAACTTTTCCTTCTAGTTTTCCACTTGCTTTATAATTTGGATTATCAAATATTGGTTTTGGATTCATTAAATATTCCATTCCGGGTTGTGTTTCTTGATGTTGCGGAGGATACTTTACGTAAAAGTCTTTACATTTCCATCCTATTTGGTTTTCATCTACATATTTTAATCCATAATCATCTTGATAAGGATTTTGACTATATATTTTTTTCACTTAAATCACCTAAGATATATTATTCTTTTATATCTTTTGTGATACTTTTTGTTAGTGATGGTGATGATGGTGATGTTCTATTTTTACATTGCAATTACAGTTTGTTTCTTTACATTTTTCATTTTCTTTTTCTATTTCGATTGTTACATGATTTATTTTATGTTCTTTTAATTCTTCTCTTATTTGTTCTTTTAAATTTTTTGTTTCTTTTTTTACTACAACGTGCATAGTTGCATAGTTATGGAAACCATCAATGCTCCAAATGTGGATATGATGTACATCTATTATGTTATTTAAGTTTAATAGATAATTTTTTATTTCGTTTATAGATATATTATCGGGTGTTTTTTCTAAGAATAAGTCTAAGACAACTTTTAGATTTTTTAGGGCATTTACTAGGATAAAAATTGCTACCAGTATTGATAAAATTGAATCAATAATCATTAATTTAGTAAATTTCATGATTATGGAACCTATTAAAACTATTATCCATCCAAATACATCCTCTAGCATATGTAAGTTTACTGCTTTTTGATTTATTGAATCTCCTTTTCTAGTAAAGTATGCTGCCAGAAAATTTACTATAACTCCAAATATAGCAAATATAATTGTTCCATTATAGTTTATTGTTTCAGGATTTATTATTCTTTTTATTGCACTTATTAAAACAATTACTGAGCCTATTATAAGAATAGTTGTTGTTATAGTGGCTCCGAGAACTGAATATCTTGTGTAACCATATGTATATTTTTCATCTGGTTTTTGTTTGCTCTTTTTTTCCAAAAAATACGATATTCCTATGCTTAATGCATCTCCAAAGTCATGAACTGAATCTGAAATTATTGCGACGCTGTTAGTTAATAGTCCACCAAAGAATTCGAAAATTGAAAATAATATATTTAGTAGAAATGCCACTAAAATGTTTTTTTCTGTTTTCATCATTTTACTCCTTTACATTTGTTTTTTCTGTTTTGTGTTGTTGTTTCCTCAATTTTATGTAAAGAAAATTGTTTCATTAACACACTTTACATAATTTGTCTCTTTGTTTTGACATTATTCGATTTTATTTTTGTCTTTTTTGACACTTTTGTCTTTTTTCTTTTATTAATCCAATTATTATAAAACAAAAGGAAATTATAATAATCGGTATGTATATTTTTGTTTTTATTTGACAAAAAAATTTGTCGATAATTGACACAAGTATATATAACAATATACCTATACTTAAAAATATGCTTCTTTCTTTCATGTTTCTCCTTTTTATTTTTTATATCTGATATATCATATATTATATTGATCTAAATCTGATACTTTCATAGTTTCTTAAATTTCCTAGTCCAAGGTTGAATTTTTTATTTTTTATTAATTCTTTTTTAAGAAGTCTTTGTAGACTTGTGTTTTCTTCTAGTTCGTTATAATCTTTGCATTCTTTTAGTGAATAAACAAAGTTTAGTATATCGCTTGTGCATTCTTTTCCTTCTTCTACTTCAAATAAATTATAGAATTTGTGAATATTGGAATTTTTGTCTATTATTTCATTTAGTTCTTTACTTAATAACCATGAATTACATACATATTCTATGTTTTTTATATTATATGCTTTTGGTAAGATTTTTTTTGATTTTTTTAGAGATTGCAAAACTTTTTTTATTTCTAATTTGCTACCTGCTGGAATATGAATTTTTATAACTGGTTTTTTATTTTCGTCTTCATAATATTGATATTGTAGTCTTCCTATTTCTATTATTTTAATATTTATAAAATACATGGCCCATAACATTTGAGATATTCTTACACTTTCGTAGTTTCTATTTATCAAGTCACTTTCAAAACATTCTTTAATTCTTTTTTTATGTATATTTATTTGTTTTCTAGAAAGTTTATGTTTTTTTATATTTTCTATATGTTTTTTATGAAATAGTAATATCATTAAGTTGGTTGCAAATGGGTTTATATCTTTACAAAATATTTCCTCTATTTCTTTTTCTTTCCATAATTTTTTTATAGTTTCAAAATCTTCATTATTTAGTTTTTTATATACTTCATCAAATATTTCTAAGTGTTTTTTATTATTATTTATTTCCGTTATACACTTGTAGCATTTTTCTTTGTATTTTTCATTAATATTATAGTATTTGATACTTTCATCTATATCTATTTTATTTATCATTTGAACACCTTTGTTATTCTGTTACTACCGCAGTTCCACTTGCTGTTACTACTAGATATGAACTATCTCCAATTGGTGTTACATCTATTTTTGTTCCTATTATAGCATTTGCTCCAAGATCTTCTGCTTGTTTTATCATTTTATTAATTGCTTTCCTTCGTCCTTCATTTATCAGTTCTTCATATTTTCCTAACACTACAAGTCCTATTTTCATTTCTACTTGTTCCCCAAATACTAAATTTTTGTATTCTTTTATATTTTTTCCTTCTACTGTATTAGTTGTTGTTATTAGCATATTTTTCACTTCCTTATATGTTTTATAATTATATTATAGCATGTTTTTGCAGTTGTTACATTATGTAGTTTAAAATATCTATTATTACTAAATAAGCTTCATATATTTGGTTATTAAAAAAGAGATGGTTATTTTTTAGCAAAATAAAACCCTTGATATACAAGGGTAATATTCAATATGGGGCGATGTATGGGAATCGAACCCATGCATACTGGTGCCACAAACCAGCGTGTTAACCACTTCACCAACATCGCCATCTAAATACGTATAATATTTTAACATTTTTTTTTGAGTTTGGCAAGTTTTTCTGTTAAATTTGTTATATTTGTCTATTCACCATTTTTTATACTTCATAAGATACATTGGGAGGTAAAAAAATAATGAATGACTATAATCAATATTATAATTATTTAAATAATATGGGTAATTTTAGTAATATGAATAGTTTGGGTAATTTGAATAATATGAATAACAAGTTAAAAGTTAATAATATTCCTGATTCGAACAAAATTAATCAAACTAGTCAAAGCGCTAATAATAATATTGCAGATCCTTGGACTGCATTTGTAAGAGGTAATTTGTTTAATAGTTTATATGATCAATATAAAAAGTATAAACCTATTGAACCTAGTCCTAGCAATGAAAAGGAATATGCTTTATTAATGGTTCAAATGTATGATTTTTGTGCTCATGAATTAACATTATATTTAGATAATTATCCAAATGATAGTAATGCTATTAGATTGAGAGATGAATATAAAAAGGCTTATAAAGAAGCTCTTAATCAATATGAAATGAAATATGGTCCTTTAAGTCTATCTAGTTCTACTCTTAGTGCTACACCTTGGGCTTGGGATACAAAAACTTGGCCATGGGAGGGGAATTACTAATGTGGAAATATGAAAAAGCTTTGCAATTTCCTGTTAATATTAGAAGGAAAAATTTAAAAATGGCTAAAGCTATTATTAGTCAATATGGGGGTGCAAATGGAGAACTTGCCGCTGCACTTCGTTATTTAAACCAAAGATATACAATGCCAGATGCTAAAGGAAAAGCATTACTTACAGATATTGGTACAGAGGAACTTGGGCATGTTGAAATGATTTGTGCTATGATTTATCAACTTATGAAAGATGCTACTGTTGAGGAATTAAAAGCTGCAGGTCTTGAGGGACATTATACTGAGCATAATAAGGCATTATATCCAACTGATGCGAATGGTGTTCCATTTACAGTTACTTATTTTGCTACTACTGGTGATCCAGTTGCAGATTTGGCTGAAGATATGGCTGCCGAAGAAAAAGCACGTGCTGTTTATGAAAATTTAATTAATTTAACTGATGATCCTGATATTTTAGGACCACTACTATTTTTACGTCAAAGGGAAATAGTTCACTATAATAGGTTTAAAGAGTTATATGAAGAATATGTTGCTAAGGGATATGACCAAAAATAATTTGGTCTTTTTTTTGTATTAAAAAAACTCCTTATAAGAGTTATGTTAATTTATTTAATATTTTATTAAATGTTATTGCAACCATACTTATTGATGAAATTATATAGTTAATTTTAAAATATAGTGTATTTACATCATATATTAAGTTATTTGTGGATGACACGTATCTAAATGCAATTAAAATAAGATATATGTATAGAAATGAACTAACTAAGTTTTGTAAAATATCATTTTCTTCTTTATCATTTTTTAATAAGAATAGTCCTATGTTAAATATACCATGGATGATGTATGTAATTAGGAAAATTTTTCCTAATAATCCAGTTTCTAACATATTTGGATATAAATAAATACACGCAATTGTGGCAAATATAAATAAAATATTTGTTATTATATATATAATTTTGTTTATTTTTATATTATTCATTTTTTAATAAATCCTTTTTTAATTCTTTTTCTTGTTCAAATAGTTCTTTAAATTTTTCTCTAAATTGAACTACTCCTTTATTTATAACATCTTCATATATTGCTTTTGAATTTAGTATTGCTTTTTCTATATGTTCTATTGTTACTATATTTTTATTATCAAATAAGGCTTCTGAAAATGCTTGTTGTAACATTGTGATTGCAACATCTGGATATCTTCCGGCAGTTTCATATACTCTATTGTATTCTGTATTTATTTCTACAATAAAAGTCATTATTTGTTCTTTTATAAAATTTGTATAGGCAAGTCTTGCGTTTGTTTGTTTTTCTATTTTCTTTATTGTTCCCATTAAAATCTCTACTGTTTGTTCTTTGGTTGGTTCCTCTACTTCTATTCTTTGGAATCTTCTAGTAAAGGCTTTATCTCTTAAAATAAATTTTTCATATTCATATGATGTAGTTGCCCCAACTATTTTGATGTCTCCTCTACCTAGTCCTGTTTTAAACATGTTTGCTAAATCTAATGAATTATCTGTATTTGTGTTTATTAAAGTATGAATTTCATCTATAAATAGAATATATTTTTCTTTTGTTTTTAATTCATCCACTAGTGTTTGAATTCTGGTATCACCAGTATTTGTGCTTCCCATTAAAGCTTGTGTATCTATTTTTATTATGGTGTAACCCTTTAAAGCATCTGGAACTTCATTTTTCTGAATCAAATATGCCAATCCCTCAACAATTGCGGTTTTCCCAATACCTGGTTTACCTGTTAAAATTGCAGATTTATCTGGTGTTAGCAGGACAAGTGAAAGTTGTTTTATTTCTTCATCTCTTGCTATTGCAGGGTTTGTTACATATTCTTTTGCAGTAAAATTATCTCCATATCTATCAATAATACTTATGTTTTCTTGCATATTATCACTCTTTCTTTATTTATAGTATATAAAATTTTTTAAATTTATACAATATTTATTTGAATATTAGTGTTTTATAGTTTATAATAAATGTATAGTAAAGGGGTAGTAATATGTATTTATTTTGGACAATTTTTGGATTTTTCTTTATCTTTTTATCTTCATTGGTTATTTACAACATATATGAAATATATCCAATTAATAAAGTCACTAATTTTTTAAATCCTACTAATGATACAACATGGAATAAAATCAATATAACTATAGTTCCTATTTTAGTTTGGAGTTTTATTGAACTTCCTATTTTGGGTAGTAATCCATATTTTTTGTTATCAGTTCTTTTAAATACTTGCATTAGTTCTGCTATTATGTATGTAATAAGATATGGATATTTAGTTATTAACAAAAAAGATAATAAGTTAGTAGACATTTTATCTATTTTAATCGGAACTATATTAGGACAGTTAATTGCTTATATAACCTTACTTTTAGGTAGTTCAAATGGGAGAAGTTTGTTTATCTCTATAATAGGACTTGTTTTATATACTTTGTTTATTATAGTTTTAAAGATTTGGCCTCCAAAAAGTGAATTTTTCAGGGGAATTAAAAAATAGTCAAAAATTGATATGAACCCCGTTTCTTGGACATAGAAACGAGGTTTTTATATGAGCAAATTAACTTATGAAGATAAAATTAATTTATATAATGATAAAAAGCAAGGAATGTCTATAGGAAATTTATCAAGTAAATATAAAGTAAGAAA
>JAZNOG010000016.1:0-29191 GCA_045580645.1 Bacilli bacterium | reverse complement strand
TCTTTTTTAGTTATTTTAACTTCTTCTATTCCATCTAATCGATTTCCATAAACTGGTGTTCCACTATTTGGAATAAGAAAATTATATGCTGCATACCCTAAAATAATAAATAATATAAAACCTATTATAGCAAAAGTGGTATACTTATTTCTTTTTAATTCTTTAATAAATTTATCCATATATTCAACTCCTATTATATATATTATATATGACCGATTAAAATAAATCAATGGACACTACTTTGACAGTAAAGCAAGTAGTAATTCATTAACAAGTTTTGGATTAGCAGCGCCTTTTGTTTCTTTCATTATCATTCCCATTAAGAACTTAAAGGCATTTTCTTTTCCATTTTTATAGTCTTCAACAGAATTTTTATGTTCTTCTAAAACTTTTAGAATTATTTCTTTTATAGATTCTTCGTTATTTAATAAAACAATATTTTTTTCTTTTAAGATTTCTTCTACTTTATTATCTTCTTCCATTAAAGAGTTTAAAATATCCTTAAATATTTTCGAAGATATGTCACCATTACTTAACATTTTCACAACATCTAAAAATTTATCTTTTGTAAGTTTAGTTTCAAAAATACTTATTCTATTGTTATTTAGATATGAAGATATATCTCCAAGTAATAGATTACTTGCTATTTTTAAATCTATTTCTTCATTTAAAAACATATTTAAATAATCAGATAATTCTTTCTTATTTATTAGTTTTTCCACATTTATTAAAGAAATACCTTTATCTATATATTTTTTTCTTCTTTCATTTGGTAGGTCTACTAAGCTTGTTTTGGCTTTTTCTATATCTGATTCTTCTAAATACAAATATGGGATATCAGGTTCTGGAAAGTAACGATAATCATTACCTGTTTCTTTTTTTCTCATAAGAATAGTAGTATTTGTTTTATCATCAAATCTTCTTGTTTCCTCTTCTATTATTTTATTATCACAAAGAATTGATATTTGTCTTTCTACTTCTTTTTCTATTGCTATTCCAACATTTGATATAGAACCTATGTTTTTAACTTCACACTTAGTTCCTAAAACATCTGAATTGCTTACAGAAACATTAACATCCGCTCTCATACTTCCTTCTTCTATCTTGCAGTCACTGATATCTAGATAAAACAATAATTCACGAAGGGTTTCTAAGTATTTCATGGCTTCTTCTTTTGTTTCTATATCAGGTTTTGATACTATTTCGATTAAAGGAACACCTGCTCTATTATAATTTAATAAAGTTTTTGAATTACTATGCATACTTTTAGCAGTATCTTCTTCAATATGTAATCTTTCAATTCCTATTTTTTTCTTATATTCTCCCATATCTATTTCTAAATATCCATCATGACCAATTGGTGTTCTTGCTTGGGTTATTTGAAAACCTTTTGGTAAATCTGGATAAAAATAATTTTTTCTATCAAAATGCATTTTTTTATTTATTTCACAATTTAAAGCAAGTGATGCTTTTAAAGCTTTTAACACAACATTTTTATTTACACTAGGTAAAACACCAGGGTAACCTAAATCTATTTCACTAACATTAGTATTAGGACTAGCACTATAATCATTTAAGGTTCTTGAAAATACTTTAGAATTTGTTTTTAATTCAACATGAACTTCAATACCTATTGTTGGTTTGTAATTATTCATTTTTGTTACCTCCTAAATCTAAATTAAGTTCATTCTCAATAAAAGACGCTAATTTATAGATAACTGCTTCATTAAATTTATCTCCAATAATTTGCATTCCTATTGGTAAATGTTTGCTTGAAAAACCTATTGGAAGTGACATTGAAGGAAGTCCTGCCATATTAACTGGAATAGTTAATATATCATCTAAGAAGCTTTTTACTGCATCATCTAGTTCTTCTCCTACTTTGTAAGGTAGTGATGTTGTAGTAGGTCCAATTATAAGATCATATTCTTTAAATACTTTTTCAAATTCTAAAGACATTGCTTTCCTAATTTTTAAAGCTTTATTATAATAAGTTATAGCATTTTTTCCACTTAACAAATAAGAACCTATCATTATTCTTCTTTTTACTTCATCTCCGAAACCATTAGCACGTGTTTTAGTATAAAGTTCTTCTAAATTTTTAGCGTTTTCATATGAGTATCCATATTTTACACCATCAAAACGCGCTAGATTGCTACTTGCTTCTCCAAGTGCTATTACTTGATATAAAGGAACTGCATAATTTATATATGGAATATCGATTATATCTATAGTAACATTATGTTTTTCAAGCATTTCTTTAGTTTTATAAAAATTATCAAGAATTTCTTTGTCAATAACATCGCTTACATAAAATTTAGGAATAGCTATTTTCATACCAGAAATATCTTCTCCAATTAATCTAGTGAAGTCTTCTTCTTTTCCTACATTTGTTAAGTCTTTTTCATCTTTTTGACATAGTATATTTAAAAATAAAGCATTTTCATATACATTTCTACTCATTGGGCCAATTTGATCTAAGCTTGATGCAAAAGCAATAAGTCCATATCTTGATACTCTTCCATAAGTTGGTTTAAGTCCAACTATTCCACAGAAACTAGATGGTTGTCTTATTGAACCGCCTGTATCAGATCCAAGTGTTAAAGGAAGTATTCTAGCAGATACACAAGCGGCAGAACCTCCACTTGAACCACCAGAGACTAAGTTTTTATCCCATGGGTTTAAAACAGGTCCGTAAAAACTAGTTTGATTTGAGGAACCCATTGCAAACTCGTCCATATTTAATTTTCCAATAATAATCATTTTATTTTTCTTTATAAGTTCTACTACATGAGCATCATAAACACTTTTGAAATTAGATAGCATTTTTGAACCTGCGGTTGTTAAAAAATCTTTTGTTACTATATTATCTTTAACTGCCACTGGTATACCAAATAGAATATTATCTACTTCCATGCTTTCTAGTTTTTCTGCTTCTTTAATCGCAAATTCTTTGTCTAAAGAAATAAAACAATTTAAATCTTTATTTTTTTCTATTCTTTCAAATGCTTCTAAAACTAAATCAACAGGTTTGATTTTTTTAGACTTTAATAATTCATTTATTTCTACAATACTTAAATCTAAATAATTATTCATCAAAAACACCTCTAACTTCTATAAATGGATTTGTTTTATGTGGAGCATTACTTAAAACTTCTTCTTCTGTTAATCCTTCAAGTGCGTTATCTTCATTTAAATTACAAACACTATTCCAAGGACTAATTAATATATCGTTATTTACTACTTCTATATCGTTTATTTTATTTATTTCATCTAATAATTCTTTTAATTGATAAGAAAATTTTTCTATTTCATTTTCACTAAGTTCTAGTCTTGCAAGTTTAGCAACGTGTAAAACTTCTTCTCTTGATAATTTTTTCATATGAAAACCTCCGATAAATATTATATCATAAAAAGAAAAAAAAGCACATAGTGCTTAAATTTTCATTCCAAAGAATTTTTCATCTTTTTTATCATAATATAAATATACAAATTTTAAAATCATAATTATGATGAACGCTAATACAAAATAAATATTTACAAAAGCTAAGAAAATAGTCATTGCAAGTTCTAAAAGTAATGTTCCATATATAAAAGGTTCAAATAATAAACTAGCAACATTTAGTAAAGCTAATATAGCAAGCGAAAATATTATAATGAATATTAGTGGTCTATAATAAATACTTGTCATGTTTAAAAAGCATATAGGTGTATCAACTAGGCAAGCACTATTCATAGTTCCATTTTTAATAGCAGCAACAATTGCAATAAGTAAATATATCAAGTATAAAACGCAAGATATAATTAAATATTTTCTATAATGAATAGCTTTAGGATCTAATATAGGAATATTTCCTAAACTTTCTTCTACTGCTTGTTTTTCTAATTTAGTAAGATTTTTTTCTTTTTTCATATGCCACCTCTTTATCCTATATGTTTATTATATATAAAATAATAATTTAAATCAAGATATAGAAAAGAATTTTATCTAGATTGATAAAATTCTAATATATTCATTAATAACAATACCAACCATTACTTGTACAAGTGCTTTTGCCATTGCTGCTTATTGAATATCTATAGCAAGTCCCATTTGACCAAGTGCCATTTTCTCCACTACAAGAAGACTGTGACATATCTTTTATGCATGTGTAAGTTGAAGTGCTTTTACTACAAATATAACCTGAAGATTCATACGAAGCTTTTGATGATGAACTTACATTATATCTATAGCAAGTCCCATTTGACCAAGTGCCACTACAATTCGATTGACTAGTATCTTTATAACAAGTATATGTCGTTGATTGCGGACATGTAATAGTTGTAGAGCTACTTGATCCACTAGAACTCGAACTTCCAGAACCACTTGAACCTACATAAAAATCTTTATACCAATAGTTTTTAAGTCCAGCATTATTTGCACAAGATACATAAGTATTATGTGTTCCCGATGAGATTATATCAAAATATATTGATGTTGAAGTATAAAAACTTGTATAATCTAGATCCCAATCATTTCTCCAACTTGAAGAAGTAGATTTTTTCCATTCACCCCACATCCAATCAATTCCACTTTCGCTATCTTTACAATAGAATTTTACTCTCGTAGAACTTGTCCATTCATAAGACATAACTGGTCTTGTTGTATCTATTTTAAGTTCATATGAAACAGTGTTGCTACATTTTGAAGTATTACCACTATTACATGCTTTAACATAATATTTTGTTGTGCCTGTTTTTGATATTTCACCAGTCGTAGAACCTGTATTAGTTAAGGAATTACTATCTGTTCCATAATAATATACTACAGATCCTTTTCCTTCACTTATTTTACTACCACTAAAATTAAGTGTTACATTTTTTGAATGCCATTTTCCACTTGCTATTCCATCTGTTGCAGCAATGGTTGGATCACTTGGTGCTTTATATATTCCATCGTCTATGGTTTCAACAACTTTATTTGATGAATTATTATCTTTATCAGTTACATCACTACCAGTTGAGTATTTATAATTTGTTGATTCACTAATAGTAACAGTTACACCGATGTATTTATCTAAATGATCATTTGTTAATTTCAATGCAGATGATGTGCTATTACTTATAACTACTTTTGAACTATTAGAACTCGTTTTATACCACCATTGATATGTTCTAGTTCCAGGAGAATTAGTTGTTACATTAGCAGTAAGTGTACTACCTACTTTGTTAGTTCCTACTATTTTAACACTTGTTGTTGATTCAGCTTTTTTTATTGAACATTTAAATGTTACATCTTTAGTAGTTCCATCGCTCCATTTATAACCATTTTTTAATTCTGCAGTTATTGTATATGTTCCAGCATTAGTATGTTTATAATTTTTAAGTGAGTATGCACTTGTATTAACCAAAGTTGTTAATTGTTGGCTTCTGCCATTATATGTTATGTTTTTACATAAAGATGCACTAGGTTTATTTGAATTGCCTGATGAACCTCCTACATTAACTTCAACAGAAGCTTTGTAGTTTCCATCTACTGTAGTTACACTTACAACTGCTGTTCCACTTGCTTTAGCTGTTATTTTTCCAGTTTTAACAGTTGCAATATTTTCATTGCTGCTACTCCAAGTTACATCTTTTATAGCAGCATTACTAGGACTAATAGTAGCTGTTACTGTTTCGCTAGATCCTACATTTAAATTTATTTTAGTTTTATTTAGTTTTATTCCAGTAACTTTTACACCAGAATTAACAACATTAATATTCCATTCTTGTTTTTCACCTTGATCATTAGTAGCGGTAATTGTTGTTTTTCCAAGTGTATTAGCATATATAACACCATCTTTAATTGTTACAATATTATTTGATGACTTAAACTCTACATTTTCATAACACTTATCAATACCTAAATTAAAATTACTAGAAATTTCAAATTGTTGACCTTTATTAAGTGTTAATTCTTTTAGGACTATGGCATTTTCATCAAACTTTTTACAAATTAAAATATCTTTTATTTCTTCTTTTTTTGTATCTTTTAAATTAGCATTTACAGTTAAAGATAATTCTCCTGAAGATTTAGCATTTATTTTGTTTTTAACTTTTTTGCCCTTTAATGTTTCTGATTTTAGGTTTGCAATTTCAGTATCAGATAGAGAAAATTCATATTTTGTTTTTCTCAAAGAACCAGAACCATCAACACTTACATTAAAATCAGTATCTCCAATATATATAACATCTGGGATATCAACTTTTAATGTTTCAATAGAACCTTTTCTGGAACATCCCCCCATTAATAAAAATAAAATTAGTAATATTAGAATCAATAAAATAATTAAAAATATATTTTTATGCTCTCTTATATAAAAAATTATATTATTTAATCCTTTTTTATCTGTTTCTTCTTCATATACAACATTATTATAATTATCAACTTCATTTAAATTATCTTCTTCAAATTGACTCATATTACCAGCATAATTTTCTTCAACATTATTATCTGGAATATTAAAATCACTATCTTGATACTTTGACATATAATCAACTCCTATTTTTTCTAATAAGAATATAACATATAAAGAATTAAAAGTCTATAATAAATATTTTATTACAAATAAAAAAGTGCATAATAGCACTTATTATTAGTTACAGCAGCCTTGATTTCTTCCACAACCATTGCAACCATTATTGTTATTACAGAAGAATATGAAGAATATAATTATTATTATAATCCATACCCATGATCCTTCGCCATAACCGCCATTATTGTAGCCATATCCATATCCTGGAAAACCACACATTTATATCACATCCTTTTCTAGTTTATTATATTGCTAGATAAGTTTCCGGATACAACATGTGCCTAAATACATAGTGTTTTTATATGATTTTTTTGTTATTAAAATATAATTAAAAAGTCGCTTTAGGGGCGACTTAGCATTTCTTATGGTGCCGAAAATAGGACTTGAACCCACAACCTACTGATTACAAGTCAGTTGCTCTACCAATTGAGCTATTTCGGCATTTTTGGTGCCCTTTCGGTGGAAGTATAACACCCACTGGGCATAAATTTATAGTTAGTAATAACTACTAACTAGTTAAATTATACTACATTTTTGATAAAATGTAGTAAAAAATGTTTATATTTTTAAATTTTATGATAAAATAGATATCACAAAAGGAGGTTTTGGATTTATGAATAATAATAATTTAATAAATTGTTCAAAAATATGTGTAGATTGCGTAGCTAACGATCCAGTAGATATGCGTTGTGGTGGTCCTGATTATCTTGGATTTGATTTTTTTGTTAAAGAAGAGCTAACTGAAGATATGCAAAAATTTATTTCTGTAACTTTAGAAACTTTAGAGGTGCCTTTAACAAGAATGTATGTTGGAGGAAGAAAAACTTTAGGTGAAAAAGATGTTTGGACAAAAGAGAGAATAGTTGAAGCTATAAAAAAAGATGCATCATATTTACAAAGTGAAGCTCGAAGAAATTATCGTTCTTCTTTTAGAAGATAATTAATACTTATTAAAAAAGCCATGGCCCGTTTTGCTCGCTTGCGAGTGAAAGTGGCGATAGGCTTTCTCTTTTATTTTCATTACGAGGTTTTGAAAATAAAAACATAATTTTGCTTGCTGTATGCCTTGTTAAAATTATGCTTAAAAGGGTTTAAAAAGGAAATTTCCCTTTTTCACACCGTTATTGGCTTTGCCAATAGCGTAGTGTGTTACTAAAATGGAATTTTAGTCTTTTATCACGAGCTGTAGCTCGTTTTTTAAATATCAAAATCTCTACCATCATTTTCATAATTTTTTGTGTATAAATAATCATTTATTTCATCTTCTCTAGGTGTTTTATCTGCTATGTCGTGTAAATCTTTATTTGTGTATAAATCTAATTTGTGATAATTAGTTATTTCTTCTACAACTTTATCTTTATCGCTTTCAGTTCCTAATTTAAGTAATTTTCTAAAGAATTGTTTTAGTGATTGAACCATGATATTTAATAAACTTTTTAATTTATTATTTTCTTGTTGTAGTTCTTTATTTTTATATTCTAATCTTCTAACTTCGTATTGAATATTTCTTTTTTCATTTTCTAAATCTTTATAGGTTTGGGTATAGTCAGTTAGTTCTTTAAATAATGCTTGATTTCTAGGCATATCTTTAATAACTCTTTTTGATGTATTCATAAAGTTATTTAAGGTATCGTAAGTATCTTTATCAAATTTAACTTCTTTACCTGTTATTGTTGGTTTAGAAGTTTTTAGTTTTTCTTGGAGTTCTTCAAAGTCTCTAGTCATATGATAATTTTGTTGTTCTAGTCTATTATCTAGTTTTCTTGTAATCTTTTTAAATTCTTTTATTGAAATATGCTCGTTATCGCTGTTTTTAATGCCTCTTTCTAGGTCGAAACCTTTATCTATTAGTCTTTGATAGTGTTTGTCTTGAAGTTGGCTTTAATGGGCTTTATCTTTGATATATTGCTTTTTAGAAATGGTATATTTTTCAGTGTTAGTTCTTTTGTCATATTTTCTAATTAAAGGAACAACTACACAATGAATATGTGGTGTTTTTTTCGTCTAGGTGTAATGTGGCGTGTAATACTTGTTCTTTTGTATAACCTAAATCTTCATAAACAAATTCCATACAAGTATCTGCCCATTTTTTAATTTGTCTTTTATTCATATCTTTAAAGAAATCATTATCACTTGTAAATAACAAAAAAACTAACATTTCTGTTAGTAATTTATTACTCTCGAATTTATAAAAGTTCGAGTTTCCTATCAATCTGGTGCCTGTGGTCGGACTCGAACCGACACGATATTGCTACCACTGGATTTTGAGTCCAGCGCGTCTACCAATTCCGCCACACAGGCATTTAGAACTATAATTGTTCTATTATTTCTTCTTGATATTTTGATTTATATAAATCAACTTCTGTAAGTTCTTCTTTATCTATTTCTTCTATTTTTGGAAGCTTACTTATATCTTCTAATCCAAAATAATCTAGAAATTGATCTGTAACACCATATAAAACAGGTTTCCCTACACTATTACTTCTTCCAACTTCTTTTATAAAATCTCTGGCAAGTAAATTTCTTATCATTTGGGATGAATTTATTCCTCTTAATTCATCAACCTGTGAACGTGTTATAGGTTCATTATACGCGATTATTGCAAGTGTTTCAAGAGCAGATTGCGATAAATTTCTAATATTTGATAGTTCTCCAAGTTTTTGATAATATCTAGCATATTCGTTTTTTGTAGTCATTTTATAAGTTGAACCTAATTTTTTTATAGTAAGACCCCTATTAGAGCTATAATCATTTATTAGTTCATCAATTAACTTTATGCTTTCTTCTTCGCTTATTTCAAGTATTTCTTTAATTTGTAAAAGAGTAAGTCCTTCATCTCCAGTTAAAAATAGCAATCCTTCAAGTGCTTCTTTCATTATGCCACCTCACAATATATCTTATCAAAATTGTTTTCTTGAACAATACTTATTTCATTTTTCTTAGCCATTTCTAAGATAGATAGAAATGTTACAACAACATAAGACTTAGAAAAATTATCAAAAAGTTCAAAGAACTCTACTCTTTTTCTTGATTTCAATATTCTTCTTATATCGTTTGTTCTTTCATCTACTGATATTTCTTTTGTTGTAACTTTTGTTATCATAGGTTCTTCGTATTTTTTTCTTTCTAAGAAGTTTTGGAATGCCTTTAATAAATCATCAAGTGTTACATCTTCTCCAAGTTTTATTTTATCTGTTTTGTATTCTTTTAAATCTGATGGAATTTTTGTATATACTTCTTTTCTTTTTTCTTCTAAGTTTTTGAAAGCTGCGGTTACTTCTTTGTATTGTTTGTATTCTAAAAGTCTATTTACTAAATTTTCTTTTGCTTCTTCTACTTCTTCATCTACTTCTTCTTGTTTCGGAAGCAAATATTTAGATTTCAAATACATAAGTTCAGATGCTAAAACTAAATATTCTGATGCCACAACTAGATTTAGTTCTTTCATATTTTGAATATAATCTAAATATTGATTAGCAAGTTTTATTATTTCAATATTCATAATATCCATCTTTGATTCTTTTATTAAACTTAATAACAAATCAAGAGGGCCTTCAAATTCATTAATTTTAAATTTATATTCCATCATTACCACCTACAATAACAAAATAATTATAACATATTTAATTTAAAAATAGAATTATAATATTAAAAAACTCTTGATTTTCAAGAGTTATATGTTCTGTTCTGGTGGCTCCAGCGGGAATAAAACAAAAATATAAATCCTTATAGAATAAACAAAAAATAAAATATTCTTAGCAAAATTACTCCGATTTTTGCACTTATTACACCCACTTCGGAGTAATTAGAGAGTAATTTTTTAAACAATATTCGTTGATTTAAAAAAATAAAAGTGATAAAATTTTGATGAATGGAGGTTTACCATGAGCAAACAAGGCATGACTAAAAAAGAACAAGAAAAGATGATGATAATTATATTTAAATTATTACCACTTATTTTATTACTAATGATCTTTTTTGAATAATAAAAAAAGAACCTAGGCATTAAACCTAGGCTTCTTTGTATAATTTTTCATCTTTTTTTAATTCAATAGCATATGTATCATCTTTAGGACAAATAAATACTTTGTAATTAGAAACTTTTTTAGTAGTTTCTGAGTAATTATTTAGTTTCTCGGTCAGTTCTTCTATGACCTTTTTTTGTTGTTCTATTTCAGTATTAAGTTTATCAATTTCTACTACTAGTTCTTGATTATAATTTTCTAGTTCTTCTATTGTCTTATCGTTATCAACAATTTCTTCTTTTGGATAAACTTTTGCATATTCTTTAATTCCTGCTATCCACATATTATTATCTAACTTATACCAAGTATAATTGTTCGATACTTTTGTTTCGATATAGTTATAAATACCTAAATCGATATAGCCTAGAATAGTTTGATTTGTTCCTGCACCTTTTCTACATCTTAAAGCTTGGCTTATAACTTCAATTTGGTTTTTATTTGTATCTCTTTTAACTTGCTTAGATGTTCCTATAACTTTGTTTAATACTTTATTATTTGAACTAGAACCTTTAACTTGGTCATCAAATAAATAGACATAGTCAGTTCCTCGAACAGCATATTTGCTTCGATCATTCCAGTTAAATTTCCAGCCTTTTGGCACTAACCATATTTCAAAGTGCAAATGTGTTCCAGTAGAATTTCCAGTGTTACCCATTGAGGCAATTTGCTCACCTCTTTTTACTTTTTGGTTTACTTTAACTTTAGTAGATTTATCTTTTAAATGTAAATATCTGCTCCATAAATCTTTTTTATCATTATAACTATGCTTTATCCAAATATAATTTCCACAACTAGAATTTTTGTCAACTTGCATAACTGTTCCATCATTGATTGAATATACTGGTTCTCCTTCATAATCAAACCAACCAAAATCTTGTCCATAAGAACCTCTGTTTTTATGTTCTTCATAAGTTGATGTAATACCAATCTTTTTTAAAGGTAATCTATTATATTTCATCTTCTTCATCCTCAAAAACAATTATATTTTTTTTTGGAATAGGTATATTTTTATTCATATCGCTAAAAGCAGTGAATATTTTATCTTCAAATGATTTATATATTAAGTCTGCACCTAACCAAGTAATTAAACCTACCCAAATTGAGTTGATTATTGATAATTCACTAAAACATATTGAGAATAATGTTCCAATTATCATAGATATAATTAAACTTATTACACCTAGATATTTCTTGGTATTTAGTGTTTCTTTTATTTTTTGTATAGTTGCAGTAGTTATAATAGAACCTGCAATTGCTACAACTAATATTGTTTTAATTAAATCAAAATCTAACATATTTTATTCCTCCACTTCTTCATAAATCTCTTGTGCTTGTTCTAAAGTAGTAATTTGTTTTCCTACATAAACTATTTTTGTTTTGTATGGTTCTATAATAGTTCCATCTTCTAATATTTCACCATTATCGTTTTTATCTTTTAATAAATAGCCATCTTCTGCTATTAACTTATTATCTATTAACTTCATTTTTAACCTCCTATGAAACTGTCCAACCTTTGTTAGTTGCTATTGCAATTTCTTCTTCTGTTAATTTAGCAAGGTTTGTTGAACCAAGAACTAATCTTTGTGTATTACATCCTTTACTTGCTATATCGTATAAATTGTTTATTACGTTCATTAAACTTTCGTGTGTTAAAACAGTGCTTTTTGATAAATCTAAAATACAATTACTACTATTAGTGGTTGCGGTAGTTGAATATGCTTTGCCTAAATCTTTTAAACCACCTAAATTTTTCAAACTAGAACAATTATAAAATACACTACCAATATTGTTTGCTAAACTAAAATCCAACAGTGGAACGGTTGTTAATTTCAAACAAGTGCTAAATGCAAAACTGAAATTCGTTCCTTTACTTGTATCTATTTGTGATACAGTTGTTAAACTAGAACAACCAATACAAAATCTATCGAAATTCGTTCCTTTGCTTGTATCTATTTGTGGGATAGTTGTTAAACTAGAACAAGCATAAAAGGTTCCATTAAAATTTGTTATTTTGCTCGTATCAATTAAAGGCACCTCTAACAAACCAGTGCATTGATAAAATAAATAATAAGCAGAAGTTCCATTTATTGTTATACCCTTTGGAAAACGTCTAATTATTTTATTTAAACCACTCGATATTGTAGTCCCAACTGGCATCGTTTGTAAAAAAATACTCGTTTAAGTCCGCCCCACTTGTTTCTACTTCTACACTTGAATATCCATCTAAATTATCATCACTTGCATTATATGTTCCATTTGAAGTTATTGTTTTTGTTCCTAGTTGTTTTTCGGGAACATTTACTATTGCATTTGATTGTTCTGTTACATCATAAGTTCCATTAGAGTTTATTTCTATATCTCCATTTGGAATAATATACTCATCAGGTATTTTTTCAATTATTACTTTAGATAAAGCAAATATATTATCGTCAGGAATTACTACTTGTTCTTCTTTTGTTGGTGTTATTGTTTTTTCTTGAGTTGTTGGTTCTATATATTCTAAATCTTCTTCTAAAACAACAATTTCTTCTTCTGTTTCATCTTCTATTACAATGATTTCTTCTTCAACCATAACTACACCTCATTAGCCTTATGAGTTACAACCTCACATATCTCTAAAGTTCCAACTATTAAAGTTTTAGGTTTATTTCCATCATATATAATTTTGATGTCATATTCATAAGTTCCATAAGCCATATTTTCGGTATCATCTTGTAGTATTTCAACACGATAATAATTATCATCTTCTGAGTATGTTATTCCTTCATTAAGTTTTTTTTGAAAGATAGCATCTTTTTTATAAGTGCTTTCTTTAACTGTAAAATACATTTTGTCTGGCAATTCTTTTATTGTTTCTCTAGACTTTGTTTTTCTTTGAAATTTAAATATTTTATAATTTCCTCTTAATATTTCCATTTTGTCACCTTCTTTGTTTTAATTCTTTATATTTTTCTCTAATAAATTCAAATTCTTCATGACAATATCCATTTGTTTCATTAAGTTTTCGTATAATTTGTTCATATTTATCGTGAAAGTGAAATATTGTTTCAAATTCTTGTGAAGTATGATGTTCATTTCTTCTTAAAGAACTAGCAAATGCAAGTATTTCATATCTTAATCTATCTTTTTCTGATGAATTAACTTCTTGTTTTATTTCAATTAAATCTTGTTTTATATCTCCATATAAAAATTTTTTTATTGCATTAGGAAGTGCCTTTAATATTCTCTTAATTATTTCTTTCATCTATTATCACCACCTAACCAACTGCCTGAACTGTTAAGTAAGTTCTAACATCTGTGCCAATAGTTGCTTTACCACTGGCCATGCTTTTATATGCCCTTAAATACAAAACATCGCCCTCCTCAACATCTCTTTGAAGTGATGTTATGCAAGTAGTTGCTGAAGTTCCTTTTACAATTGTTGTTGTAGGGCTTCTTCCTAACAAAGTTCCAGATGTTCCTGAACTTCCATCGGCTTTTGTTTTATATATATAACCAGTAAAATACATTTCTGATGTTTCGTTATTATTTATAAAAACCATATTAGAATTGATTAAAACCTGTTTAATATCTGCTGGTATTTTTATACCAATTACATCTGTTTTTAACCCTGTTGTAGAAGCCAATTCAAATTTTGTTCCTGCTTGTGAAATAATTTTGTCAATTCCAATTGCCTCGTAATTTAATGAAGTTGACATCGTATATTCTTCTGATAAGCACACAGTTATACTTTGTCTTTGATTTATATCTTCACCATTTAATGCAACATTACCCCATAACTGAACATTATGCTTTTCGTCTGTTTCATCAAACATATCTCCAATTGCCATTTTATTGCCATATACCGCAAAAGCAGGTATTCCAGCTTGTATGACATAACTAAATGTCACTTCTGATAAAGCATCACTAACTGTTACTTCTAAATTGTAAGAATAACCACTATCAAAGCCATCGTTTGTATCTCCTAATATCAAACCATCATAAGAATATTTATTGTTTGCAATCGTCGGTTCTATTGTTCTATCAGATGTTACATATTCGCTTTCGGTTGTCTTTTTATATTTGTAAGACACACTTAAACTATTTTCTATTGAACCAAAATTGCATTCGTATACATCACCCTCAAATGCGATATTTACTTGTTCTGTAACGTTATTTATTCGCTCATAATCTTGATTACCTTTAGTTAATTTTGTGTATTCTATGAAGTTATCTATTAACTTTGTCAAAGGTGTAGAATTGCCTCTAGAATCAACTGCATAAATAGTCATTGAATTACTATTGTGATTTTCCAATACTATTTCGTTTGAGCCAGTATTTTCAATTAAACTATTGTTTATATTCCAATATTTAATTGTTGCACCTTTAGTTCCTGTTGCTACTAAATTTGATATCTTAATATCACTATAACCTTTGACAAAATAGTTGCCTCCAGTTAAGGTTAAAACTTTATCATCAACATCTTCATAATCAAAATCACTAAAGACTGGATTTGCATTTGTTATATAACCTTGAACAACTTTAGAATTTGTTCCTATTGTAGTTTCCATAGTATCATCTGAATATGTGGTTAATTCAAATGTGAAATTATGTGTATTTTGCGCCATTACTTCATATAATCTATTTAGACCATAAGCAGTTAAACTTAAAGTAGCACCATTAAAAACATCACCATAATAATAAAGTCGGTTTTTGTTTTCATCATATATTCTTAATACATCATAATAATTTGACACATTTTTTGTAATTGGTATACTTATTTCACTTTCAACATCAAAACTTGCTATCGTTCCTAATACACTAGCCATTTTAGTTAATGCCATAGTTGTATTACCAGTCATTGAATTTCCTGTATCAGACCATACACAAGTATATGTAACTGTAACATTTGTTACATCTGCAGGAATTTCTACCTCAAAAGTGCTTGTTGTTGTATGTGTTGCAGTTCCTTCCCAATATTCAGTTGATTTTTTAAGAGTTAATGTTTTTGACTGAGCAGTTATTCCAGTTCCGCTTATTTTTATTGTTCCTTTTAATGTAATACCTGTTCCAGCATAAGAAATTGAACTACCTAAATTAGTTACTGCTTTTAAATTAAATATAGTTTTATTGCCTGTTCTACTTTTTTCAGTTATTGTTAAAACCGATTTAGTTGTAGGACTTAAAGCCTTATTTAATGTAATTGTTGCCATGTTATATACCAACTCCTATCGTTTGATTTCCAACTTTTTTAAGCATTAAACCTCCAATTGTTCCAGATTCTGCTTTAATATTCGGTGTTTCTGTTCCTGTGTCTGTTGCCCGATGAACATATTTATTAGTAATTTTATTTTTAATGTTAAAACCATCTGCGCCCATATGAGTAACAGTATCATTTTCAGTGGCTTCAACAGTTACACCTTTTGAAATATTAACTGTATCAGTATGAACTTCATTAGCAGATTGAGACCATACAGAACATTCAGATCCTTTATTAAGCATAAGTTCCCAAATTTCATACGAGTCGTCTAAATCACATATAATCTCTATTTCAAATGAATTAGTTGTTACTTCTCCAGTTGTTTGAATTACACCCTCATCATCTAAAACGATTTCGCGACCATTATATTTGACTGTGGCATTTCCAAGTTCATTTAATCTTCTGTATTTAAAACCAACTGCGTATGTTCCATTTGCTATAGAAACGTTTTGTTTTAATGTATTATTTTTAAGTAACATTGATGTCCCAGACATACTTTCAGATAATATTTTCTTTTCTACATTACCAGTCCAGTAATCATAAATATCATTTGTTTTGAAATATAAACCTGTGTTTTTTAATAGATTGTTGCCACCAATTTTAGTGAAAGTATTAGTTAAACCAGTTTCACTATTTATGATCATTTCATCTATTTGCTCTTTTGTATAAGTTTCATCCTCCAATTTTCTTGTAACTAAATTGATATTATCTTGATTAAGTTCAATAGAAGCACTAAGACCACTTAAGGCGTCATCTAATCCAGTTATTCGAGATGTGCTCATTTGTCCAGTTGTTATAAAATCTGCTACTATTTGACCATCTGATGTAATTGCTGTTTCAAAAGTTCCATTTATTCCAGTTGAACTATAACCTATGCCACCTAATCCAAATTTCCATATTTTTTGTGCTGTTGCAACATCGTTAGTATCCATTAAATACATTTCTCCAGTTTCTTCAGAAATAAAAATGTAACCAGAAAAAGGATGATTTATTAACTCTGTAGCATTTTCTCTAGCTTGACTTAAAATTGAATCTGGATTTACTTTTTCTAATTGATTTTTAAATTCATTTTCGCTAGTTTTATTATTAGAAACATAATTAGGTGTAGGAGTCCCCAATTCTATTTTTGTAATTCTCTCTAAATTGCAATTATATACAGTTTTTACAATTCTTGCACTATAACTAATATTTAAAAAAGGAATATATGCTTTGCATACATCCCCTAAATGTGCAGTTTCTAAACTTGAATATTTTTTATATTCAGTTGTTTTAGAAAGTTCAATAAAATCAAAAGATATAGAAATACTAGGTTTATCTATACCTTTTTTATATAAATCATTAACATAATCTATCAATTCTTGTTCAGTGGTGGCATCAGATACCTCTACTTTTTTATAAATAGGAAAAGCATAGTTATTGATCAAAGGGCTATCTACATATTTTTCTGATAATAATAACTCATCTTTTCCTTGTGGCATTATTCTAGTTGCTACATTTGAAAAATCAAGTTGAAAAGATAAACCACTTAAATTTTTGCCTTCTCTAATTTCTAATCCAAGATTAGAACCTCTTTTTTCATGTATTTTTATATTAAAATTGTTTATTTCTATTTCTCCACCAAACTTAGTTAATAAAGCATTATCTGCGTTATAAATAGCCTCAATAATATTTTTTCTAACATATCTAGCACTTGCTAAAGATGTGCAAGTTCCAGTTACAACAAAAGAAGTTGGTTCTTCTGCCTTAGACAAAATCCACGATAAAGCATCTTGAGCAGTCTTATCAGTTGGGGCAACATCTACTAAAAAATTATTTTCTAAATCGAAGAAAATATGTTTTGCTAAAATTGTTGTTTTTATTTTATCTTTCTTAATTGTTCTAATTCTAAATAATTGACCTTTTGCTTTGATAATATTTTGTTCTATTAAATACTCAGAAAGTTTACCACCATTAACATAGTCAAATTCTAAATTGTATTCTCCGTTTAATACCTCTGTAATAATAGGATCAGAATAAAAATCTTTTAAAACTCCATATCCTAAATTATTAAAAGAGGTGGTATTCGCTCCATATATAGTGAGCATTATAACCACCCCTCTTTATAACTAATTGTAACTTTAGTAATTCCTTCTCCTAAAACAATCGAATTAGCTCCAATCACTAATTCTGGAAATTTATCTAATATAACTTTATCACTTTTATTTATATTATTATTAACACACTCCATAAGATCGCAATCAATAGTTATATCTGTTTCAGATACTGTTATTTTAGTATTGTTTAAGGTAACTGTGCCTATTCCTTCAATAATTAAAGTTGGTTTTACCGAAACAGTTCCATTAACATTAAAAGTTGAATCAGAGGAAAATTCAATTACATTTTCACTAATGCTAAATGCAATTGGATCTAATTCAAATTGTAAAGGGAATTCTCTTAAATAAGTTAAATATTTGCTAAAATCAATTTGATTTTTAATCGTTGCTTGATATTGTCTGTTAGGTTCAGTAGATAAAGTTAAAATGCCTGTTCCCTCAAAAAGTGCTTTTATTTGATCAACTTTAGTATTATCTAATAAAATACAAGCAATTGTATAATTTTTTGTTTTATATGTCTTATTATCAATATGTAGCCTACCATTTCTTCCGTTTATTTCAATAGATTCAATGTTTTTTTCCGCTTTACTTACGGGGGGCATTTGTTTTACTATTATTCCTAAAGAATCCGAACTAATTCCATTAAAAGTAAATGATTCCATATTATGCACCTACTTCCTTCTTTTGTAAGTAATATAATTCTTCTGCTATTCTTTCTATATCGTGTTCTTCCCTAACTTCTAATTTTTCAATAACTATTTTATTATTGTAGTTAATTATATTTTGTGAAGGTTGTTCTTGTTTGTTGTTTCTATACTTAATTGCTTCTTCTTTTGTTAATACAGTTTCACCTTTATGCAGCAACGCAGGCATATCATCATAAGGAACATAATCTAATCCTACACGTAACTTTTTCATAAGAGGTATATTAAAACCTTTTCCTCCTACTCCAGGAACCCAATCTGGTATTTTAATCTTATTTATAGCTTTTATGAAAATATTTAATCCATCAATTATCCAATTTATAGGTATTTTAAAAGCATTTTTTATTCCATTAAATATATTTGAAAAAATATCTTTAATTGTTTGCCATGCACCCTTCCAATCGCCTGTAAAAACTTGTTTTATAAATTTTATTAACAATTTAAAATGATTGATAATAGTATCTATATAATTTTTAACAAAAGCAAATGCAGCTGAAAAAGTATTCTTTACTATTGCTGCAACTAATTCAAATCTTTCTTTAAGTGGTGGCAATATTTTCTCAATTAAAGTAGAAAATAAATTGATTAGTGGTGGCAATATTAGATCTAAAAGTTGTATTAAAGGTTGTATTATCATCAACAACATATCAATAAGTGGTTGCAATAACTCTAATATCGGTTGTAATAGTGGCAATAGAGGCTCAATCAAATTTAATAATAATGGTAAAATAATTTCTATAATTTTTAATAAGGGTGGCAATAACATATCAATGAGTTGAATTATAACTGGTAATATTCCCTCAACTATAGAAACAACAAAAGGTAATAATTTATTTATTAAATCAACTAGAATAGGCATTATTTTTTGAACTAATTCTATAATAGGTGGCAATAATGATGCCATAAGACTAGTTAAAACTGGACCTAATGAACTAATCAATTCCTGAATAAAAGGTAAATTATCTAAAAATAGTTGTAAAAATTGTTCTAATATTGGCAATAATTTTGCAGATAATTGATTAAACATACCACTGCAAGCAGTTTTAACTTTATCAATAACATCACCAAAATCAGCGCCTGCTGCGACAGCCTCATTAGACATAACTCCACCTAAATCTTCTGCCTCCTGTTTCCATTTTGCAATGCCTTCTGAACCTTCTGCCAGTAGTGGTGCAAGTTCTGCATATGATTTTCCAAATATATCATTTGCTAACGCATTTCTTGTTGTTTCATCTTCCATATCTGCTAAAGCATTTATTACTTCATTAAAAGCATCACCACTAGATCCTATATTTTTTATGTTAATACCCAATCGTTCATATGCTTCTGACATACTTTTGCTTCCATCTTTTGCATCTGAAAAGGCTTTTTGTTGTTTTATCATTAGTGATTCCAATTTAGAAGTTTCCATTCCCCCTAATTTAGCTGCATATGCCCATTTTTGATATTCTTCTGCAGATGTCCCTACCTTTTTAGCGCTATCATCTATTGAACCAGCCGTATCTGAAACATTTATAGCCATAGCAGATAAACCTGAAACAACAGCAGTGGTTGCGCCAACTATTGTTGTTCCTACCTTTACACCTGTTTTAGCAATAGAACCAAATTTTTCAGAAAAACTTTTACCAGTATCTTCCCCCTTTTTCTTTATTGAATCTATGCTTTTTTCTGCTTTTTCATTATCAATAAATATTTCTCCAAATAAACTAAAAATACTAGCCATTTAATCACCTCTTTATCACAACATTCCATAATCTTTTAGAATATCTTCAGCACTACGCATTTTATTATTTGTTTTTTCAATAAAAAAAGAACTTTCGTTCCTAGTTAATAACTTAAGACATTCAAATATCAACTTAGGAATTTCTTGTTCTTTACTTACAGCATTTTCTAAACATTTCGGCAATAATGATAAAGGTTTATCATAAAAAAATTCAATTCCACCATAATGTTTATAAAGTAATCGTAGAACCTCTGCTGTTCCAAGCCCTACATTTAGGATAAAAAATCAGTTACTCCATCTATACCTAGTATTTCTTTAATTACAGGAACTATATCAACTTTTTTTGCCTCTTCTATATCACATTGTTTATAACTAGCAATTAGTTGATAAACCTCATCTTTTGCTTTATATAGTTTACTAATAAGCAGAATAATTAGTTGCTTTCCAAGTTCCTCATTATCTTTTTTATCATCACCAGTTTCAATATTTAAGTCTTTTAGTTGTTCGGTAATTTCCATTTTGTCAATCATAGCACTTAAACATATTATCGTTTCTGCATTTAATCCTTTTATTTTATTTATATCTAAATTCATATTTTTTCCTCCCTTGTTACTCTCCTTTTTAACACCTAAAAAAAATAAGCATTAAAAAAGAGAGTAACCTCTTTTATTTTTTATTCTCCTGTAGCAATAGGATTTGTATCAGAATCTTCTATACTCCAAATTTTACTATCAGGATCTGCATAATCATAATGACCTAATAATTCTAAATTATGTTCATTTTCTGATTTTGAGTTTGCTTTAAAAGTGAAAGCGCCTTCATGCATTAAATTTTTAACATTTAATATTTTATATTTTCCATCTAATGTTTGAGTAATAACACTAATTTCTGGAATATAATTAGATGCTTTTATTACACCAAAACTTCCTTGTTCTATTTTTTGTGTTGATGAATCTACTACAGCATTAGGAATAGCTAGTGCTAAATTTTCTTGTGAGCAATTAAGAGTAATAACCTTTAAAGCTACATCCTCTCCATCTTTAACTTGAAGCCCTTTTGTTTTGCCCTTTCTTCCATCATACTCAATATCACGAATTGTTGGTGTTGCTGTAAACTCAACACCTCCACGACAAGGTCCAAGTATTCTTTCGGTTTCTAAACCTAAATTTAATACAACAATACCCTCATCAATTTGTATTTTTTCAGTTTGACCATCTGTCAATCTAACTAAGCTCATATTTTACCTCCTATCTAAAAATTCGAGCAGTAAATGTAATTCTTCTAATAGATAAATCCTGTTCATTGGATTTTATCAATAACTGATTATCAAAACCTAAATGAAAACCAATATTTTCGTCTTTGTAAAAGTAATTATTAAGATTATCCCTTAATACATCAATTATTTGTTCAACTGATACATTGGACAATTCATTTGTATAAATTTCAATATCAAAAACACTACTAAAACTGTTATCATCTAATGGATTTAATTGTAAAGTTGGAATTATTAAATATGGAAAACTAGTAGTATTTGGTGCTTCTTCATAATAACAAATATAATACTCGTTAATTTTATTTATAAGTTTTTCAATAAAGTTATCAATCAATTTCTTCATCTCCTCCCAAATCAACAACCAACCCTTTTGTTACTTTTAAATCTGTTATTTTTCCTAATGATTCAGTCTGCGCTGTTTTAATTTCTTTAATATTGTTATAAACAGTATTTCTTAATAAATTTTTACCTTTTACACCAGGATGCTGAACTATAAAACCAAATTTATTCCCCATATTATCATGTAATTCGTAAGTTGATTTGCCACTTTTTTTAAATTGTTTAGTTGAAATTTCATGAGAAACAATTCCAAATTCTAGCCACCAAGGATTAACATAATATTTAACCCCTCTTTTTTTCATTTGTTTTCTTGATCTATAACCAACTTCCATATATGGTTGCCCTGTTTTATAATCTATTTTTGCCCAAGCAACTATAGATTTATAAAGACCACCTGTTTTATAATGATTAGATTTAATATCATCTTTTAAAATTTTTGTAATTACTTTACCGCTTGCCTTTAATCCTTCTTTAGCATATTTTCTCATCAAATCAATACATTCTTTTGATGTATCTATAAATTCAATTTTTGCCTCAGACATTATTGATAATTGTAGAAGTAATTACTAATTCTACCAAATCCTCTTTTTTATTAGTTCTAATAATTTTATATAATTTGTCATTATATTTAAAATGTGTAACACCATCTAAATTTGCAAAACGAATTTCAATTTTTAATTCTGGCTTTAATCCAACACTTTGTGCTTGATAAAATTCGGTTAAACCAATAGACTTAATGTTGCAATAAACTTGTTCTTCTGTATAACTAATTTTAGGTCTATTATGTTTATCCAAAATTTTATTTTCAATGCATAGATAACCTACATCCTTGAAATACATAATATTTTACTCCTCTAATAGTTTTTTTAATATTTCATCATCAGCATTGTAAACAATTGCTAAATGTTGTTTTAACAAATTATAACTTTCCTTAAATTTTTCTGAATCAGGATTATCATAACCAAAATATGCTTTACAATAAGTTATAATTGCTTGGCGAATTAAAGGATCTGATTTTTTAATTAAAGAAGAGGCGATGCCAGAGATTTTTAAATCTAACTTGCACGCCTCAATTAAATCTTTTATTTCATCATCATAAGCTGAAATTGAAGGATTGATTCTTAAACTTGCTTTAATAGTATTAAGCATCGCCTTTACCTCCTAATTTATTATTCAGTTGCTTTACCTAATTTTACAAATGCTTCAGTTAGAGCAGTTTTTCCATCAAATACACAACTTCCAAGATATTTATTGGAATTAGTGTTGATATCAAAGTCTTTAATTATATTGATATCTTCACTTAAGTTACCAACATATTTTTTGAAATCTCCTAATATTGCTACATTGTCTGCAATTTTTGCACTAATTCTAACTGGGTAACCATAAATAAAATATTTATTTCCTTCAACTTTAACAAGATCATGTTTAGCATTATCTTGTAGTCCCATAAACGAATTAAATAATGTCTTTTTATTCATAGCAAATTTTGCATTTGCATCATAACCAGCTGGTAATAATGCAATTAAATCTCTTACATTTTGAGCAGATAGATTTGCAGAAGCACCAACTTCTATCATATTTGTTCCACTAGTATATGTTTCAGTTAAAATACCTTTTGCTTCACCTTGTCCGCTTCCATTATAAACTAAGTTTTCTAGTTTAGATGCTAACATTTCTGCTATCATATCAATTAGCCATGATTCGAACATATCAACACTCATAGTTTCAACAGTTTTTGAAACTTGAACTAATTTAGTTACTTCATATCCAGCTAATGATACAGTTACTAGTGTATCGGCATCAGCTGTAATTGTAGTATTTTCTTGGTGAATAGCACCATCAACTTTAGTCCCTTCAACAGCAAATTTTATATTTCCTTTTGCATGTAATAATGTTATATCTTCTAATACTGGAGCTAATGATATAACTTTTTTAATTATTTCATCTGCTGTTTCAGTCGGAATAACTGCTTGTGCTCCAGCAGCATCAAATGCTCTTTGTTCTGTTTCTGTTAATGTTCTCCCTAATAAATTTTTAAAATATGCACTCCTATATTCAGTTTGATTCATATTATCTTCTTCCTTTCTTTCTTCGAATTTTTCTAATTCTTTTCCAACCATACCACTTTTGATTTTTTCAAGAGTATTATTTCTCTTTTCAGTTCTTTCCATTAGAGTTCTTTTTTCTGTTTCTAATTGATTTGCTTTTTCCTCTAATTCTTGAATTTCTTCTTCTGTTAATTCTTCATCACTTGCAAGTTTATCAATTATTTCTTGAAGCGCTGCCTTAATTTCTTCTAAAGTCATTTTATATTCCTCCTTTAATTTCTTTGACTTTCAATGCTAAAAGCAACTTTCTTTTCTTAAGTTCCTTTTTTGCTCTTAAGTTATCCAACTTCTTTTTTCCACTATCCAGTGTATTTAAAGCTCGAGCATATATCTCTGTTGTATCATAAAATGGAGTATCCACAACACTTACATCATACAAACAGTCGATACCTTTGATTGTTCTTGTATCTGTATTATAATCATAATCTTCATCAGATACAGTAAAAGCAAAACTCATTTTATCTAAAAGTCCTGCCTTTAATGATTTATAAATATCTACATTAGATGTAGTATCTATCAATTTTGCTCTTATTTTTAATCCAATATCATCAACCATTAGTTCTAGTGATTTATTTCTTGTTCTAGCTAATATTAAATGGCTATCATCATGATTGTATTTAAGAGGGACATCTTTCATATTACAATTGTCCAGTGCACCTTTTTTTATAATTTCAGTAAAACCAAAGTGTGTCGCTGGAGAATCAAATACAACAGCATATCCTTCAACAATCATTTCATTTGGATTATCATTTTCATTTCTTACATTTATATTTTGAGCAAAAAATCTAACCTCTTTTTTTTCGTTCATCATTTATACTCCTTCCCATTAGGTAAAATAAAAACAACTTTTTCATTTTTATAAGTTGTTGCTTTTAATCTTTCAAAATATTTTTTAGAATGATATTCTTTACACGCTATTCTTTTTATACCCTTTTCTTCAGTTTTTACATCTGTTTGATTATTCATTATTGATCACCTCCTTGTCTAAATTTTCAACCTCTGTATATTCTTTTCTTATAAATCTTTTATCGCCATCTTTAACTGGTGGCAGATTAAATACACTTAAAGCTTGATTTGTAGTTATTTGTCCTCTATCGAACATTTGCGTAACAAATTCTAATTTTGTTTTATTGCTAGCAAATTGTAACCTAGAACTTTCAAAAATAACACCATATCCTTTTTCAATATCCTTATTTTCCATTAACATATTAGTTAATACTTGACCTAATTGTAATGCTAAAGGTTCTATAACACCCTCGTAAAAAGCGTTCCATTCATCTTCATTGGCTTTATTTTGAATTATAGATTCACTAATATGAAAATAATCGAATACATTATTTTTAATATGATTCATTTGTTCAGAATCAACAATAAATGGCTTACTTGCAATTTCTTTAACTTCAGCATATTTATTGTCAAAAATCATAATACCGCCATTATTATCAGTTCCTAAATTTGCTTCAGTTAATGCTTTACGTTCTTTTTTTAAGTGTTCTGGATTTATAGTATTCGCTAATCTAGCTAAAAATCTAATTGATGCACTCTTTTTAATTCCTTCTTTTATTCCTTGATTCTGCGTATCTAATAAATCCATGGTTGGGTTTAAAGGATAATTATCTTCTGCAATATATTCTTTTTTATAAAAATGTTTTCTTAAATGTCCAACTCTGTTATATTCTATAGCATAATATTTATTACCAATTTTATATCTTAAATAATCTATATTTTCAGGTCCATTTATAATACTTGCACCTTCCGAACGAACGGGATATAATCCTATTATTTCTGTAGCTGTTTCGTCACTATAAATCGGAACAATAAAAGCATTATTTTCACATAAGAGAATAGTAAATAATTTTTCTAAAAATTGTTGTGTTGTCATTAAATGATTAGGTTTTGTCGCTAATAACTTAGACAGTTTTTTATGTTTATAATTTCCATGAATAATTGGGTTTAATTTTGAACAATGCGTAGCAATAGAATGAATTGCACTTCTTGTTAATCCCATTTCATATATCCCACCAGAATATGTAGAAAAAATTGGTGTATATCCTGTTATTACTTTAAAATAATTAGTTAAATATTTTGATTCATTTTTGTTATAATTTTTGTTTCTTGTAAAAATTCCCATTTCATACCTCCTCATCTGTAATACTTGTCATTGTTAAATAATCTTCATAATGATTATGTAATACAACAAACGCATCAATCAAAGCAACTGCTCCATCAATGCGTTGTTTTTTATTCTTTCCTTTTACTGGTCTAATATTTTCATTTTTATCTATTTCAACCTGTGTATTTGTCAAACACCATTTTAGAATAGGATTATTATTATAGTTAATATTTTTTGAACTTAATTCGCAGGCTAATTGTTTCATCGGATTACTCATTGTTTTAGCCCCTTGTCTTACCTCTTCCATGGTAAAGGCATTTTTTTTCATTTCTTCAACCCAAAGATTAGCACCCCAAGGATCATAACCAATCCATAATGTATAAATTGAATATTTATCTCTTAATTCTTTAAACCATTCTGTTACATCACTTTCAATTACTTTGTTGCCTCTACAAAATCTAATAAATCCTTGTTTTTCCCAAATTCTATATGGAACCTTATCTTCCCTTTCTTTTTGTTCAGCAACCTCCTCAGGTATAAAATACATTTGTTGACAATACCATTCATTATGATATTTATAAATTATAGTTGCGCAAGTTAAATCTCCTACAGAACTTAAATCAACACCACCAATTGCATAAACATTTTTATGTTTGCTAATATCAAATGTTTTAGTATTGTTAATATTTTCAAATGTTAGCCAACTGCCTGTTCCAGTTTCGCGAATGTTGAAATCTTTTGTTAATAAAGTTGGCAAAAACTTAGCATCAGATTTTCCTCTTGCTACTAATTCCTCTAATGTTTTAACTCCTTTTATTGTCCCAAGTGCTGGATTTGCTTTCATCCAGCAATTTGGATTAGACCATTCCTTGCGATTATCAAGTTCATAAATAAAACTTAAAAATCTTTCATCGGGAATAAGTCCATTTAAAACATTTTCAGAATATTCATAAATATCATCATAAATATTTTCTCTAACAAAACCAGCGGTTGTTATCATAAACAAAATTGGCTGTTGTCTAGAACTCATACTTTGTTTAGATACATCATAAATATTTCTATCTTTTATTGAATGTAATTCATCTATAATTCCACAATGCATATTTAAACCATCCAAGGTATTTGAATCACTTGAAAGTGGTTCAAAATAACTAAATGTTCTTGAAAAATATAGATCACTTTTTCTGGGTTTTATATGTTTGCTTAATATAGGACTTTGTGAAACCATATTTTTTGCTTCATTGAAAACTATTTTAGCCTGATCCTTTTTTGAAGCTACACAACATATTTGAGCACCACCTTCTTTATCACCAAATAACATATACAAAGCAATAGCACTTAATAATGTAGATTTTCCATTTTTACGTGCTACAACTACTAATACTTCTCTATATCTTCTGAAACCTTTATCATCAACAAAACCAAAAACACTTTGAATTATCGCTTTTTGCCATAAATCTAAAATTACATTTTTGCCAGCCCATTGTCCCTTAGAATGTTTACAAAATTTTTCTATAAATTCAATGGGTCTATTTGCTTTTTCTAAATCAAAATGATATGTTCCTGGATTATTTATTTCATTAACAAGTTTTTCAAATTGCAATCTGACTTTATTTGAAACAACTATTTTATTTGATTTAATTAAATTGTAATATGCCTGAATATAATTCATCATTTGCTCAACCAATCATCTAATTCATCTGGTTTCGGAAGTTCTACTATTTCATCTTTAGTAAAATCTTCAAGTTGTTTTAAAATAGATTGATATGTTTTTATTGTGTCTCTATAGTCCTTTAATAAAGGATTGGATTTTATGAAACTTTGACTAGCATTAGTTGTTGTTGTTATAAAGCTTTCACACTTAATTATCTCTTGTTCCATATCTTGAGCCATAACTAATAAAAAAGAAGCTCTATAAATAAGCTCAGATATCTTAGTCATTTTTTCCTTGCTTAAACTTTTATAAAGTTTCTTCATTTTTAGCATTTCTTTTTTAATTCTTTTCTCTTTCGTATCCTTTTTTTCTATTTTTTCTTCCATTTTATCACTTCCTTTACCCCCCTTCACATGAAAAAACTGATTCTGGGGTCTAAAAAGGTTTCGAACGTGGTTTATTAAAAACACCTCTCTATTTGAAATAGGGGGGCATTTATTTCTATAAATTATTATTTAATATTTCTATTGCATTTATGTTAATACAGTTAATTATATATGTTGAACCATATATGGTTTCTATAACTACTAGATTGCCTTCATCTAATTGTTGAAATATATCCTTAACTGATATGCCAACCTTAGTGGTAATATCAATTATTTCATTACTAGTATGTATTCTCAATGTCATTTTCTGGCACCTCCATTATTTGTCCATCTGGAGTAAAGACTATACCATCAATAGTTGGCTTTGCTTTTTCTTCTATTAACTCATGACAACTTCTACATAACAACATTAAATTATCCCAACTTAATGTAATATTAGGATCATTGATATTATCAGGAGTTAATGGAATAATATGATGAACTTCTTCTCCTACTTTTCCACATTTCTCACAAAGACCATATTTGCTATTCTTATATGCTTTCGCAGTTTTAATCCATAAGCTGCTATTATAAAATTTTCTAGAAAATGATTTAGCCATTTGTTCCTCCAAAAAGAAAAAGTCATTAACTTTTAAATTATTGTTAATAACTTTTATCATAAATTCATCATATCAAATATATAACTATTTTTTTCTTATGTAAATAGCGCACTTTTTTCGTGGTTTTTGCATTTGTCAATAGTATCCTAAAAGTTCTGAAAGAAACTCGTTAGGAAGTAATAATACCTTTATAGAATTGATTAAACGATTTTTGTTACGACTTATTGTAGATGTAGCTGTAGCACTTGATGTTTTATTATTTTTATTATCATAATACTCTGCAATTTGCTCATAAGACTTACCTTCAAAATAATATAATTTTATTATTTCATAATAAGGATCATCTTCAAATTTTTCTATAACTTTATCAATAAGACC
>JAZNOG010000015.1:0-6368 GCA_045580645.1 Bacilli bacterium | reverse complement strand
TAATTTGCTAATACTATCATACCTGTTTTATTGAAGTTTTCTCCTTCAATATATGTTGTTTTATTAGGTTTTGATTTTATTATTAGATTGCTTACACCTGCTACTGTAAAGGCTTTAATTAAATTATCACTGCCTTGACTCTTCCAGTTAGAAGAATCAGAAAAAATATCTTTTGAACTATAATATGATTTTCCACTATTTTTTACATAATTATCAAATGAATAATCACTTGTATTTTCTTCTGTATAAAAATATGTTCTATTATCACCTGTTGTTGTTATTTCTAAAACAACTGCAAAACTATCACTTGAAAGTTTTATAGGATTTAAAAACTCCAAAGTATGATAACCTCTACCGATGGTTTCGTAGTTTCCTGCTTTTAATTTAACTTGTTGCAAACTTGCTTTATCCATATTTATTCCATTAGGATTAATATAAACTTTAACTTGATATGTTTCCGCAGCATGGACTGCTACATCTGTTAAATATTCTATGTTTTCTGTTGTTCTAGTAAACTTATTTCCTAAATATAATTTTTGAGAATCAACATAATATCTTTTGGTAGGGCCATACCAATCATACTGATATATATTGTCATAATTAGCATTGGTGGTTACCTTTGAAAAACCATAGGAATCATCATTTACGACAGCATCATAATACGAAATATAAAGATATTTACAAGTAGTTGAATTAGAATTAATTGCAATCCATGCACCATTGCCAGAGGGCCTTTTTCCACTATTAAAATTAGTTCTACTATAATTGTCATCCCAACCAATTAGGGTAACTGCATGATTTGTGCTTCCTGAAGTGCTATGTAAAGCGCAGGTAGAATAGTTAATTGTAGAACTGCCATAATATGTGGCCACTTTTAAAGCTCCGTGATTTTTAATATGATTTTTCATAGCAATCATGCTATCATCATTTACTGTTGAATATGAATAACGATCTATATCATAAACCCTTGTTGCCACTGTTTTGCCTTCAAGTGCACTTAAATATAATAAATTTTCATTACTTTCGTATGGCATTTCTTCTTCTGGTATCGCACCTGTCCCATTTGTGAAATAAGCGTAGGCCATTATGCTATCTCCTCCAGCACCTACTCTTCTAGAAAAACCTTTATAATTGGTCCCGTCTAAAAACTTACTACTTGATGCATAGTCGACGTGTCTCTCAGAAAAATTATATATCTTAGTTTGATTCCCTTTATAATAATCAATTGTTGCAAGACTTGTTTCGAGAACTCTTATGGCTGAAAATCCCCAACAATTATTGGTTTTCCCTTGTCCTTTATAAACTAAATTTTCTGGAATTATATCATTCAAATTAAACTTTGATTCTAACGATACTTGCTCTAACCTAGCAATCTTTAGTGGATTATTAGTTTCATTATTTGTTGTTTCTTCTTCATACATACTTGGCGTATAACAACCTTTTTTTTCTTCATCAGAAAGCGACAACCATCTTTTATATTCTTCAGAATATTCTGATTCTGCTTTATCGTCAGTTTGAAATTTTAATTCCATTGTTTCAAGGGAAAACGTAGTTTTACATATAGAAAATACTAAAACTAAAATAAATGTAAATAAAAATAATAATTTTATTGTTTTCTTTCCCATATTTATTCTCCTGCAAAGTTATTTATATTGTTTGTTATTTTTAAAATTCATTGTTTTGTTTTTTTATACAGGAACAGGAATATTCCTGTTCCTGTTAATGCTAGCGCAATTATAATGACAATATAAATCCATAACTTATTTTGTTTTTGATCATCTTTTTTATTTTCTTTTAATACATCATCTATATAGGTTTCTATTTCTATTTCACTTTTTTCTAACATTGTTTTTGAAATAGACATTCTGTTTTCACCATTTTTTGTTACAATTTCTGTTATATATAAGTATAAGTTATTTGAATTAGTTATTTCATTATAATTTTTTATGTCTTTTGTATTTATTACAAAATTAAGTGTTGAATTAGACATTTGTTCTTCTTTTATTTCTACCCAATCTTTTATATTTATTTCTGTTTCATTAGGTGATAAGTAATATAAATATTTAAATTCTTCATTACTTTGGAATCTTTCTATATTATTTATTTCTACTTCTATTAACATATAAGATTCTTTTGTTTTATCAGTGTATGAATAAGATTTGATGTTATTAACGATACCTTTTGAGTTTTTAAAATTTGAACTTTTTGGTCCTTCTGCTGTTATTATTTGGATTATAATTTCTGCTTTTTTACCTTGATATGATATCGTTACTGTTATTGGCCCTTCTTTTTTGTTAGAAAATCCTGTTACAGTTACAGAGTTTGAATTCATTAATAATTCAAAAGTTGTGCCATCAGTATATGTAACTTCTAATATCCCTCCGGTTAAATCTATATTTTCTAAATCTTTTATATATTTTGTTTTTGTTGGCTCTTGTTTTACTTTTATATTTAATACTTCTTTGTCTATAACATTTATTTTTTGGGATACTGTTTTTCCACCAAAGCTTATTTCAACTTCTGTTTGTCCTTTTTTTAAGTTTGTTCCGTTTAGAACTTTATAACTTGTTATTAATACATTTTTTCCATTTCCGTATGTTGCTCGAACAAGCATTCCTGTTTTATCAAAATTTTCACCAACTAGGTATGTTGTTTTTGTTGGATTTTTTGTTATCTCTAAATTTGTTAAATTAACTTTTGTAACACTTATTATTTGTTTTACTGTTTTTCCTTCATATGAAATAGTTACATATGATTGATTTTCTTTTAAATTTGTTCCATCAGTAATTTGATAATTAGTTACTTCTTTTTTTGTTCCATCTTTATAAGTTGCTTCAATAACTAAACCTGTTTTATTAAAGTTTTCTCCTTCTATATACGTTGTTTTAGTTGGAGAATTCTTGATTTTTAAACTCGTTACACTGTTAGATTCTACTGTTATCGGTAGTTTTACACTTCCATTTCTATAAGTAATTGTTACATAAGTTTGTCCTTTTTTTAAATTTGTTCCGCCTGTTACTGTGTAATCTGTTATTGTTTCTTGTTTTCCATTATTATAATTTGCTAATACTATCATACCTGTTTTATTGAAGTTTTCTCCTTCAATATATGTTGTTTTATTAGGTTTTGATTTTATTATTAGATTGCTTACACCTGCTACTGTAAAGGCTTTAATGGTATTATCTTTTGTTAACATGGTCCATGAAGATATCCCATTAAAAGCACTTTCTCCGCCATAATAACTTTTTCCAGTGTATGTTACATCATTATAATCACCTGAATCTCTTTGTTCTACATAATATGAAGTTGAACTATTATCATTTGTTTTTATTTCTAAAACTACTGCAAAAGAACTTCCTGTTAATTTTATTGGTTCAGCAAATTCAAGTGTATGATACCCGTGTCCGATTGTTTCGTAATTTCCTGCTTTTAACTTAACTTGTTGTAAATTTGCTTTTTCCATACTTGTACCATTTGGATTAACATATACTTTTACTTGATATGTTTCTGCGGCATGAATTGCTACATCTGTTAAGTATTCCACATTATTTGTCTTTTTGGTATACTGATTAGCTAAATATAAAGTTTGAGAATCATAAGTTTTTGTTCCAGATGGTCCATACCAATCATACTGATATATATAATCATAATTTACATCTGTTGAAACATTAGAAAATCCATATAACGATTTAGTAGCACCGTAATCATAATATGATATATACATTTTATCAAAATAACTACCATAAGAATTTAAAACAATCCATGCACCATCACCAGATGGTCTATTGCCACTTTTAAAGTTAGTTCTACTATAATTGTCATCCCAACCAATTATAGCTACAGCATGATTTATAGAACTTCCACCAGAATAATAGGCACCAGTTGAATAATTTATATAATTACTATCATAATACATTGATGCACCTAAAGCACCTTCATATTTTATATGATTTTTTATTGCCAGCATTTTTTCATCATTTTTTTTAAGAGATGTTCGTTTAAAAATATTCATATCATAGACTCTTGTTGCAGTATTTTGGTTTTGTATATCACTTAAATAAATTTTATTTGTATTATTTTGAAATGGCAAATCTTTTTCCAAAATTGCCCCTGATCCATTTGTTAAATATGCATAAACTTCTTCATCATAAACACCTGCAGTTATTGTTTTGTTATATCCCCAGGTATTTGTTCCATCTTTACAGCATGATTTACTAAGCGTATATTGCAAGTGTCTTTCAGAAAAATCATATTTCACCGGTGTTTTCCCAGCATAATAATCATCTAATGCTAAACTTGTTTCTAAACACCACATAGTAGTAAATGCATAGCAAGAGTAAGTATTTCCTTGATTTCTATAAACTATATTTTCCGGTATTATATCCTCCAAACTAAATTTTGATTCTAAAGATACTGCTTTTAATGTTGCTAGTTGCACAGGGTTATTTGTTTCTATTACTTTATCATAACCATCATCAATTAAGTTTTTTTTGGTACAAACTTTCTCATCATGTAAATATTCTTCTATATCATATGTATTTTCCATTGTTTCAAGAGAAAAAGTAGTTTTACATATGGAAAATACTAAAACTAAAATAAATGTAAATAAAAATAATAATTTTATTGTTTTCCTTCCCATATTTATTCTCCTGCAAAGTTATTTATATTTTAATTATATTATTTATTTTATTAAGTGTCAATTAACTTAACTCGAGTCTCAAGGTGTTTTTTTCCTCTTTTGTTAGTTTTTCTAAAGCATAATTAAAAGTTATGTTTTTTAGCTTATTTTCTTTTATAAATTTAATAGTTTTTGTTTTATCTTTTTTAAAAACTTCTCTTAACATCCATCCTAATGCCTTATTATTTAAATGATGTTGATCATTAGTGCACTCCTTATAAAAATCCAAACAAAAATCAATATCATTATTTTTTATAAAATACATTGTGCTTACAATAGAAATTCTTCTATGCCAAAAATTATCAGAATTATATAAATTTATTAAAAATTTTTTTCTTTTTTCTTTGTCATAGTTATTAAAAATATATTTACCTATAATGTGATGGCAAGATATATCAATGATATCCCAGTTGTTTAAATAATCTATATTTTCAAGGTATAGGTTAAATATTTCTTTATCTTCTTTTTTTGATTTTAAAATCATTGTCATTACTGCAAATAATCTATATTCATGAATAGGACTTTTTATAAAATATGTTATATCCTCTATTGTAATATTATTATAATATTTTTTGGCCAATTTTCTTAAAACTTTTGAACGAACACCAATTAAAATATCGTTTTCTCCATAACCTAAAGGTAAAATTTGTAAAATTGTTCTATTAAACGGAATTATAGTTTCATCTTTTCCTTCTTCTATTTCATTAACTATCATATCAATCATAATACCACCTTTTTTAATTATACATTAAGACATAAATAAAACCTATAAGAAGTTTTAATCTTATAGGTTTTGGTTTTTTACTTTTCTATTTTTTTAACGTAACTATCACAAATTGTTTCTTTCTTTGATGTTGCTTCATTATTTTGATTATCAATCTTAATCTCATTTAATTTACACATACATTTATCGCAAGCATTATACATACATGAATGAACAGTGCAATTGATCTTCTTTTTCATTTTATCACCCATTTATAGTTTGGAATAAAAACTATCTTTTATACTTTAATTTTATTAATTTTGAAAAACTTACAATAAATGGTCCGTTAGGTGTGCCACTTCTATATATTGTAGAGCTTTTTCCTCCATGAATTATTGGTTCTAAATGGATATTTTTGTTTTTAATTAAACAAGCGATTCCAGGTAAATCATTATCATAAATTGTAATAAAATCTATATTGTTTAAATTTTTTAAATCGCAGGTTTCATTTAATTCTAAATGGAAACTACAATTTCTAAATTTTTTGATAATTTCAACAAGTTCTTTTACATTATCTATATTTGAAATAGAAACTAAAACTGTATCATTGTTTATAATTTGTTCTATTTCTTTAATAGAAACACAATTATTTTCTTTATTAACATAATTTATTTTGAAATTTAAACTTTTTAGAGATTCTATTATGCTTGGATCTTCATTTTTTGTTGTAATAACATTTTTATCTTTTCCTTCATATTTTTCTAATAGTCCTAAAACCAATAAACTATTTGCTTCGCTTCTATCACTTACATATATTACTTCTTTATGCTCTATTTTTAAAACTTCTAATATTTGTTTTGTTGCGGCATTTTCTAATTTTTTAGAAAGCATTCCAAGTTTATGTAAAGAATTATTATTACCGGGGTAATCTTCACATACTTTTATTATTGTATTTAATATTTCTTCTTTCATTTTTTTATCCTCATT
>JAZNOG010000014.1:0-21808 GCA_045580645.1 Bacilli bacterium | reverse complement strand
GGTTTAACTTTCCAGTTAATTCAACTATGTTATGAATTTGTCACTCCGTATTGAGGTCCTACAACCCCAGTCCTTAGACTGGTTTGGGCTGTTCCCTTTTCGCTCGCCACTACTAAGAGAATCGATTCTTTTCTTTCTTTTCCTCCGGTTACTAAGATGTTTCAGTTCACCGGGTTGCTCTCTATAGAACTATTTATTCATTCTACGATACTAGTCTTCTACTACTAGTGTGTTCCCACATTCGGAAATCTCCGGATCAAAGTTTACTTACAACTCCCCGAAGCATATCGTTGTTTGTCACGTCCTTCTTCAGCTTCTAGTGCCAAGGCATCCGCCATGCGCCCTTATTAATTTAACCACCATTGTTATCTTTTAGATATTTCTATCCTAATTTGATGAGATTTTTAAACAAATATACACTTAATAAATATATTTGCTTGTTATATATTCGCTCGTTTGAATATATAACCACATTATTCAGTTTTCAAAGAACTATTTCTTGAGAAATCAAATGATCTCTCAAAACTAAGCAAAACACTTTCAATTTCTTTAGCTAGATACGGATATTTACTCCATAGAAAGGAGGTGATCCATCCCCACCTTCCGGTAGGGATACCTTGTTACGACTTAAGCCCAGTCACCGATCCTACCTTCGGCGTCCCCCTCCTATTGCTAGGTTAGGCTAACGACTTCGGGTATTATCGACTCCCATGCCTTGACGGGCGGTGTGTACAACACCCGGGAACGTATTCACCCCAACATTCTGATTTGGGATTACTAGCGATTCCAACTTCATGGAGTCGAGTTGCAGACTCCAATCCGGACTGGGACCGACTTTTTAGATTTGCTAGGTCTCGCGACTTTGCGTCTCATTGTATCGGCCATTGTAGCACGCCTGTAGCCCTGGACGTAAGGGGCATGATGATTTGACATCATCCCCACCTTCCTCCGGTTTATCACCGGCAGTCTCCTTAAGGTTCTCAACTTAATGTTAGCAATTAAGGATAGGGGTTTCGCTCGTTGTCGGACTTAACCGAACATCTCACGACACGAGCTGACGACAACCATGCACCACCTGTCTCCTCTGTTCCCGAAGGAAAAGTCCTGTTTCCAGAACGGTCAGAGGGATGTCAAGCCCAGGTAAGGTTCTTCGCGTATCTTCGAATTAAACAGCATGCTCCACCGCTTGTGCGGGTGCCCGTCAATTCCTTTAAGTTTCAGCCTTGCGACCGTACTACTCAGGTGGAATACTTAATGTGTTAACTTCAGCACCGAATTCTCCGATACTTAGTATTCATCGTTTACGGCGTGGACTACTAGGGTATCTAATCCTATTTGCTCCCCACGCTTTCGTGTCTCAGCGTCAGTGATGGCCCAGCAAGTCGCCTTCGCCACTGGTGTTCCTTCTAATATCTAAGCATTTTACCGCTACACTAGAAATTCCACTTGCCTCTACCATACTCAAGTAAATCAGTTTCCAAGGCGAACCGAAGTTGAGCTTCGGACTTAAACCTTAGACTTAATTAACCGCCTACACACGCTTTACACCCAATAAATTCGGATAACGCTCGCTCCCTACGTATTACCGCGGCTGCTGGCACGTAGTTAGCCGGAGCTTTCTTGCAGTGTACCGTCACTCCGATATCATTTCCTATATCGGACGTTCTTCCTCAACAACAGAACTTTACAATCCAGAGGACCGTCATCGTTCACGCGGCATTGCTCGTTCAGGGTTTCCCCCATTGACGAATATTCCTAACTGCTGTCTCCCGTAGGAGTTTGGGCCGTGTCTCAGTCCCAATGTGGCCGATCAACCTCTCAGTTCGGCTACGCATCGTTGCCTTGGTGAGCAGTTACCTCACCAACTAGCTAATACGCCGCAGGCTCATCTTTAAGTGGAGCTTTAAAGGCTCCTTTTACTATTAAGCAACGTATCACTTAATATATCATCCGGTATTAGCAGTCGTTTCCAACTGTTGTCCCAGTCTTAAAGGCAGATTCCCACGTGTTACTCACCCTTTCGCCACTAAGCAGAAACTAAATCCAATCTTGTGCAAGCACTCAATCTTCATTAGGCTGCTCCGTTCGACTTGCATGTCTTAGGCATGCCGCCAGCGTTCATCCTGAGCCAGGATCAAACTCTCCAATAAAATATATTTTTAAAGTTTGATTTTTAATTTTAAACCTAGCTATCTCAAATTGACGTTTTACTTAGTTTTCAAAGATCAAATCTTGTTGCTTCCTTTTTTCAAGTTGCTTTAATATCATATCAAATTACCGATTATTTGTCAAGCACTTTTTTTATTTTTTATTTTTAATTTTATGCTTTTTTTGTCGGTTTTTTTGTTGACGTTTACTAATATATCAAACCATTTTAGTGTTGTCAATAAAAAAAATTAATTTTCTAAAATATTATATGAATTTATTATGTAATTAGAACTAGTTTATGGTTTTTCTTTTAGACATTTTCTGATATTTACTGTAATATTGTATTATATTTTCTTTAATAAAAGGTTGTTCTTTATTTCTTACTTTCTTTATTAATACATTTAATTCACTTTTTAATATCAGATCAATATCTTCTGAATAATTCATTATTTTTTTGTGATATTGATATTCACCTTTATCTAAAATTTTAAATGATCCATCAGCAAATACTCTTAAATCTAAATCATAATCAATATATTTAATTGTTTTTTCCTCTATTACAAAAGGCGAAGCAATATTACAATAATAATATATTCCATTTTCTTTTAGTTGCGCGATTATATTAAACCAATTTTTTTTTGAAAAATACATAATAGCGGGTTCTTTAGTTTTCCATGTTCTTCCATCTGATTCAGTTACTATTGTTTTACAATTTCCAAATATCATGTATTCTTCTGTTTCATCTAGATACACTGCCTCATCCCAGCTTCTATGAATCTTTCCGTTGTGTTTATAGCTATGGATAAATAATTTTTCTCCTTCTTTTATGTTATGCATCTAATCACATCCCTATTTAATTATATACCTTTATTTTAAAAAAAACAAATAGCACTTTGTCTATTTGTTTAATATTTCTATTGCTTTTTGCAATTGATTATCTGTTTCACTTGTTGGATTTTTATAATAATCTTCGCTCAACAGTTCTTCTATAGTAGGCGATATTCCCACTTGATCTATTGTGTTTCCTTTTGAAGTTAACCATGTTTCAGCGGTATATTTTATCATCGAACCATCATTTAGGGTTAATGTTTTTTGAACTGTTCCTTTTCCATATGTTTTTGTCCCTACTATTTTTGCATTGTATTGTTCATTTAGGGCTGCCGCTAGTAATTCAGAGGCAGATGCACTATTTTGGTTTGCTAAAACAACTATATTGTATTTTGTATCATTATCTTGTGATGAATATATTTTTGTTGTTTCTTCTTTTGTTTGTATTTGGCATATTGGCTGGTTTTTATTTAAAAATAAACTTGCTATATTAACTACGGTTTCTAAATGTCCTCCACTATTATCACGAACATCTATTATTATGTCTTTTATATTTTCTTTATTCATTTTTTCTAATTCTGTTTTAAATTGTTCATCTGTATTTAATGCAAATATTGATAAACTTATATATCCAATTTTTTTGGTTTCTTTTTCAAAAATTAAAGATGTTACTGATGGAATATCTACTTTTCCTGTTACAAGTGTAGTCTCAAACTCTTCTTTTTCTCTTTCCATAGTTAGTTTAACAGTTTTTGTGCTACCTTTTATTTTTGCCACTAAGTCATTGACGTGCATTGTTGATACGTCTTCTTCATTTAATTTTTTAAATATATCTCCTGACTTTAATCCGGCTTTATCTGCTGGTGTATTTTCATATACTGTTACAACTATAGGAAAACCATCAGTAGTATTAGTCACTTCTGCTCCTATTCCAACAAAGGTGCCATTTAATTTTTCGTTAAAATCCTCTGTTGTTTCTTCATCTAAATATGCAGAATATTGATCACCTAGTAGTTTCATCATGCCATCTATTGCGGCTTCTTTTAAATTTTTGCCACTTACTTCACCATAATATTCATTAACCAAAGTATTATACACTTTTTCTATTTCGCTTAAATTACTACTAGTTTGATAAATTTTTCCATGAGAAAAAGATATTTCACCAATTAATATTCCGAATACAAGAGTCATTATTATTATTAAACCTAATTCTAAAGCATTAAATTTTTTTTCTTTTAAATTTAATTTTTCTGTTATTAAACTAAGTTGTTTTGATATTTTCTTTTTTATCTTTTTTAATTTCACTTTTATTTTTTTCATTTTGTCACCCATTTATTCTTTTTATTAGTTTAATTCATTTAAGTAAGTAATTATTTCATCATATCCTTCTAAAAACATTGTTATTTTATTATCTTTTAATTTTATCAAAGTTGTCCCATTAACCTTAAGTTCTTCTATATTTGTTGCTTTATCATTTGAAGAAGTATCTATTATATTTTTGTTCATTGCATTTGCTAAATTAACTTTATATATTTTTTTGTTTTTAATATTTAACAATTTTGTTGATAAATCTTCTTTACTTCCAAATTCATAAAATGCTACTAAATATTCATCTTCTGTTCTATCAAATGTTTGTGACGCTAATATTTCGTTTGTGATTATATCGTCTTTTTTATCACTTAATGTGTATTCTTTTTGAACTACTGCAGTTATGACACTAATTATTGTTATAATTATTAATATAGCCATAATCCATTTGCTTAATTTTATTATTTGGTTTTTTAATGGATATTCTTCTTTTTTACTTTCTATTTTTTTTTTCATATTTTTCTTTATTTTTTTACTACTTTTTGACATTTTTATCACCCTCTAATATGATTATATATTATTTTTTATACTTTTTAAATGTTTTTATAATTTTTTTTGTAATTTCCAATTAAAAAATAGATAAAGTATTCTTTTATCTATTTTAAATGCTTAAATAATTATTTTTCACTTAATGTTGCTACTACATTAATGGATTTTGCTATTTCAAGTAATTCATTTTGATTTAATACATCTGATACTATGTAATATTCTATTCCATTACTAGTCCACGTATATGACATATCTGTAAGTGATCCTACTGTATCTATCAGTAAATAAGGTTCACCATATGTTGGAATAATTGTTAACTCTTCTTCCTTTTTTACTGTTTCTTGGACTAGGATAAATGGATTTTCTCCTGAGAAAGTCATTATTACTCTTTGTCCATTATCTATATTTATTACTTCTCTATCTGAAAGTGATGTGTTTGTTGGTATATATAATGGAAATAATGCTTCATCTATTGAGATTGTTTCTTCTGTTTTTGTTTCTGTTTGATTTTTATCTTTATTGTCTTTTGTTTCTTCATTTATAAAATCTTTTGTTATTGTCTCTATTTCAAAATAATCATTGTTAAATGTTGCTTTTTTATCCAAGTTTTTTATTGTAAATGTTATTAATGAGATATTGTCTTTATTTAATACTTCTACTTTTTTCAAATCATAATTTTTATCTAAGGTAATTTTTTGACTTGTTATTTGTGGATTATTTGGATAATTCGCATTAATTTGCCATACATAGTCATTGTCTTTCATTTCAAAAATTGGTTCACTTGTGTTTTTTAAATCCTTTGCTATTGAATCTATTAAATATACTTGGGAATTGTTATTTGGCCAATTGCTTTGAAATTTGAAACTTTTATTTAATGATGGTGTTATTACGTATACTCCGTCATTATTTTTTAGGATTATTTGTTCATAGTTATTACTTTTATTTGTTAACTTTACTTTATATTTATCATCTTTTTCATAACTTGCTTCGACATCATAGTTATATATATCATCATTGTTTGTTAATGTCATTGTTCCTTCCAAGTAATAACTTTTTAAATTTTCTGTTTCTTTTATGAAATTATTTTTAATTTCTTGTTCATCAAGTTTTCCACATCCTGTTATTAACAATATTGTTAATAAAGATATTGTTAAAATTATTTTTTTCATTCTTTCCACCTCTTTTTTTCATTTCAATACATTATATTTTTATTTTTTTCTATTATTCGTGAATATTTTTATTTTTTTGGGATATGATAAGTATTGAAAAGGACAAAGGAGGAAAAAGATATGGTTATACTTCAAAAGGTTGCTTTAGTTTTAACTATAATTGGAGCAATTAACTGGGGTCTTATTGGAATTTTTGATTTTAACCTAGTTAGTTTTATCTTTGGTGATGGAACTTTCTTAGAAAATATGATCTATATTCTTGTAGGTATCGCCGGACTCATAAATATTGGTTTACTTGTTCAAGATTTAGATATAAAATAAGCACTCACTTTAATGTGAATGCTTTTTTTATTAATCTTTTTTAATAACTATTGTTACTGTTGTTGTTTTTGGTTGATATGTTAATTTTAAATCATCTCCAGTAACTTTAACTTCCACTGTGTGTGAGCCTACTCCTAATCCTTGAAGGTCCACATATGCCGTTATATTATCACTTGTTATTGCTTTTAAATTTGATTTTGTTCCTTTGACTATAATATCTGCAACACTGTCTGTCGAACTTGATGCTTGTGCAACTAATCCTTCTCCTAAATTTTTTGTTGCAATGCTTACTCCTTCAATTGTTTTCTCACTTATATCATCAAGGGTTACTTTTATTTTAACTGTGCTTATACTCATTTCTTTTATACCACTTGGTTTAGAAATGTTAATATTGTATTCTGTGTTTTCAGTTATTCCCTCAACATTTATTTTAACTGGTAAGTATGAAATATTTGCTAATACTGTTTCATCACCATAAATTGTTGCTTTTGTTTCGCTTAATGATATATTATTTATTGCTTTTCCGAAGACTACTTTACCTTCTGGAACAACTTTTAATGGCACTTCTTTTTTAGGTGATTTAATTTCTAATGTAGCATCTATTGTTGCAGGAACTATTTCTACATCTAGTTTATCCCCATCTTTATTGTATGCTACTAAAGGAATATCTTTTAGAGTTGTTGTTCCAATACTAGGATTTACAATTTCAGAAACATCTACTAGAGCTTTTACAATTGCTACTTCTTCTAATTTGTAAGATGCTCCTTTTATGTAGGCTTCTTCTCTACTAAATGATATATCGGTTATGGTATATTTACTATTTAGTTTGTTTTCATTCATTATTTCTTTTGTAATTGCTCTAGATTCAGAAACTTTTTCGTAAATCATAACAGTAGTAGTTGATGGATCTAGTTTATATTCAACTGAAGATACTGAACCACTGTATTTTAATTTTACTTTATGGCTCCCTGGTTTTAGGTCGCGAAGATCTGCTACTACATCTTCTGATGGATATTGTTTTGCAAGATATAAATCTGCTCTTCTTCCTATTAGCATAATATCTACTGTTTCTGGCAATCCTTCGACTACGTATGCTTCTTCATTATAAAGGGCAGTTACTGGTTGTTTATATAATATTTCTGCTGAACTATTTAGCATTATTTCTGTGGTGTCATCAACTAAGAAAAAGGCAACAAATGCTAAAACTAGTGATAGAATTAGTAGAACTATTTTGTTATTTAACAATCTATCTATTGGTTTATTGTTTGATTTTAATAGTTTTGAGAAAAATAATAGGATTTTAGCAACTGGTGTAATTAGGATTTTATCTATGATGTCGTAGATTTTACTAAAGAAAGTAAATAGGGCCCTTCCTATTTTTTTCCATAGTTTAATTTTATTTTTCTTTGAGGTTGTTTTTTTACTCATTATATACATCCTCCTCGTTGTATTCTTCTTCAAAGTCATCTGTTTTTGGTCTTAGTTCATCAATTAGTAGAATTCTTGCGTCATCTATTGTAATGTTGTAATATAATTCTCCTTTAATAGCAATTGATACTCTTCCTGTTTCTTCTGAAACTACAATTGATATTGCATCTGTTTCTTCAGTTATACCAAGGGCAGCTCTATGTCTTGTTCCTAGGCGTTTATTTATTTTAAGGCTACTACTAGTTGGGAATACTGCTCCAGCACAACTAATTTTATCTCCTTGAATGATAACTCCGCCATCGTGAAGTGGATTGTTTGGGAAGAAGATTGATATTAAAAGTTCACTAGATAAATCTGCATAAAGATTTGTTGATTTTCCAATATAATCTTGCAGTGATACATCACGTTCTATTACCATTAGTCCACCAATTCTTGCTTTTCTCATATATTCAACTGCTTGGATAACTTCATATACTAAGCGTTCTCTTTCATCCACTGTTAAAACTTTATGTCTTCCTAAAAGTTGTGTTCTACCAAGTTGTTCTAGAATATTTCTTATTTCTGGTTGGAATATAATTATTAAAGCAAGTGGTCCCCACATGATGACATATTCTAGGATTAGACCTACTGTAACTAGTCCTAATACTTCGTCTGCAACAACTTTTAAAATTAGAATTAGTAATATTCCTTTAAATAGTAGTGATAATTTTACGTTATTTTTTATATTTTTTAATACTGCATAGAATATAGTCCAAACAATGGCTATATCTAAAACCTTTCTTACAATATCTAAAACTGAATCAAAACTCATATTAACCTCCATAAATTAAGTCACGTTATTTATTATATCATATTTAAAAAAATTGGCAAATTTCAAACCCCTATATTAATTAGATTATACTACAAAAAAATAAAGTGGACAATAAAATATTATCTACTCTATTTTGATTTTTTGTTTTTTCTTTTTGTTTTAAGAAAAAAATTATAAAATTGTTGTGCTATTAAAAATTTCACTAGCATTCTTGAAATTTACTATTTCTTTAAAGTTATTTATATATTTTTCTTTATCATTTTCATAATTTATATAGTAAGCATGTTCCCACATATCTATAGTAAAAAGTGGTAAGTATCCTAGTAGTAATGGTGTATCTTGATTTTTTGTATTTATAATATCTAGTGTGTTATCATTTTTTAATACTAGAAAAGTGTATCCTGAACCTTTTAAACTTAAGGCTTTCTTTTTAAATTCTTCAAGGAAGTTATTATAGGAACCATATTTTTTGTTTATTGCCTCTTTTAATTTGCCTGTTGGCTCTTGTTTTTTAGGATTTATACTTTTCCAATATAGATTATGGTTTAAAACGCCACCTAAATTAAATAAAATGTCTTCCTGGTCTTTTTTATCGAACTTATTTATGTGATAGATTAGTTCTTCTATATCATATTCGTAGTTATAGTTGTTTTTTTGTAATAATGTATTTAATTTGTTTAAATAGTTTTGATGATGTTTATGATAATGTAGTCCCATTGTGTGAATATCAATATAAGGTTCTAAGTCTTGAAATAGGTATGGTAATTTTGGTAGTTTATACATTATATCCCTCCATTTTCAAGATATGTGCATATTTTTTTAAATATGAATTTTATTGGCAAAATAGAAAAATACACAGTATCCTGAAAAAACTGTGTATTTTTATTTATTTACTAAGATAATATTTATTTATTGGTGGAGACGAGGAGAATCGAACTCCTGTCCAAAAGCAAACTCATCTAGGCTTCTACAAGTTTAGTTGATTATTAGATTTCATTATTTATATGGTAATCAACAACCTAATAAATAACTATCTTACTTAGTTTCTTTTATTATTGGTAAGCGCAATAATAACATAACTCACTAAATATTGCCCTTAAATATCCCCGTGAGTAAAGGATATGAAAGAGCTTGCCTTATTTTATATTAGGCAAAAGCTAAATTTCTGTTTCCAGTTATATTTAATTGTGCATTTAAAGATTGCCATCTACTTGCAACCTGGACTATTATACTTCTGTCGAAACCATGACGTCCCCATTGCTAAGATTTTACCACATTTTTTATTTTTTGTCCATAAGAAAAGGGAATTTTTAGACTCCCTTTAGTTCTTTTTCTATCTTTCTTTTTATGTCTCTTTCTTTAATTGTTTCTCTTTTATCGTAGTTTTTCTTACCTTTACATACACCAAGTAAAACTTTTATTTTGTTTTTTGATAGATATATTTTTAAAGGTATTAAGGTATATCCTTCTTTTTCTATCTTATCTTTTAATTTTAATATTTGTTTTTTATGTAATAAAAGTTTTCTTTCTCTTGTTTCTTCTGATGCAAATATGGAAGAGTCTTTATACTTTTTAACAAACATGTTAATAAGATAAACTTCATTATTTTTAATTCTTGCATAGCTATCTTTTATATTGCAAGCTCCATCCTTTATTGATTTTACTTCATTACCAGATAGCGCTATACCACATTCTATTTCTTCTTCGATAAAGTAGTTAAATCTTGCTTTTCTATTTAGTATTTCCATATTATCTTTTTTTTCTTTTCCTTGTTAATTCGAAGTCTATTTCTCTTGTTTCTTCATCTGCATGAACTACTTTTATTTCTACTTTATCTCCAAGGCGATATACTCTTTTACTATTTCTTCCTACTAATACTTCTAATTCTTCATCATATGTATAGTAATCATCCATAGTATTATATCCTACTCTTCCTTCAACTAAATTTTCTAGTTCAACGAACATACCGCTTTTTGTAAATCCTGTTATTCTTCCTTTGTGTGTTTCGTTTTTATGTTCATTTATGTAGCCTGCCATTTTCATTTTATTTGCTTCTCTTTCAATTTTTTCAGCAACTCTTTCCATCTCTGAACATTTTTGTGCAATTGTTTTAAGAAGTGATTCAAATTCTTTACTTGTTATTTCTTCTATTTTTCCTTGAAGAAGTTTTTTAATAATTCTATGAACGGTTGTATCAGAGTATCTTCTTATTGGTGAAGTAAAATGAGTATATGCTTCATGCATAAGCGCTACTACTCCAATTGCATAATGTCCAATATTATCTATATCATATCTTGCTTTATCTAAACATCTTAATATCATAGTAGCATATATTTCACTATTTTCTGTTTGATCTAATTCTTTTAATATTTTTTGAAGAACTCTAGGATCTTTTAAATTTACTTTTGTTGATATATTTTCTCCATATGTTTTTATAACATTTAGAGTTTGTTTTAATCTTGTATCGCTTGGAAGACCATCTACACGATATAGGAATGGAATTGATAAGTTAAACATATGAGTTGCTACACATTCGTTAGCAATTAACATGAATTCTTCAATTAAACATTCTCCAGTACCTTGATATCTTTTTGTTATATCTGTTGGTTTTCCTCTTTCATCTGTTAATATTTTTATATCTGGTCTATTTAAATCTAATTTTCCTCTTTTTGTTCTTGCTGTTTTTAATAATTTTGCAAGGTTATTCATTTCATTTAAGTTAATTTTATATGGTTCATAACCTTCTTGGACTATTTGTTCATCAAGTATTTTGTTAACATTTTTATATGTCATTTGAATTCTTGAATGGATTACACTTTCATATATATCATAGTTAATTATTTTACCATTTTTATCTATTTCCATTTCACATGTTAGTGCTAGACGATCAACATCTGGATTTAATGAGCATATTCCATTAGATAATTCAGGTGGATACATTGGGTTAACTACTCCTGGGGTGTAATAACTGTTTCCTCTTTCTCTTGCTTCTAAGTCAAGGTGTGAATTTTCTTTTACATAGTGTGTAACATCAGCAATGTGAACTTTTAGTAAATGATTTCCATTTGGTAATATTTTATATGATAAAGCGTCATCTATATCTTTTGTATCGTCTCCGTCTATTGTGAAAATTATTTCTCCCCTTAAGTCTTTTCTACCCATTATATCTTCTTCACCAACACTTGTTGGCATATTTTTTGCTTCTTCTAGAGCTTCAGGTGAAAATTCATAAGGAACATCGAATTCATAAAATAATTTTTTTTCTGCTACTTTAGGAGCATTTTTGTGTCCAATTACTTTATCTAACTGTGCTTTATAAAATTTTCCTTCTTTTGTTTTATTTAGTTTTATACCAATAAGCATTCCATCTACAATGTTTGGTTCTAAATCTATTTGATAACGATTGTCTCCTACTACGGCATATCTTTTGCTTGCTATTGTTTTAACTTCTGCGATGATACCATGTCTTTCTATTATTTCTTTTATTGTTCCTTCATTACTATTAAGGTCTGTTATTTTAACTAGAACTTTATCTTTATCCATTGCACCAAGAGGTTTATCTATGTTTATTTCTCTTCCATCGTTTAAAACTGCATAATAAGTTTTGTTTCTTCTTTCATGTAATATACCTTCACGATATGGATTTAAAGTAAATAAACCTTTACTTGAATTTGTGCAGTAAACTTTTTTTTGATTTCTTAACTCTTCAAATATTTCTAAAAATTCTTGATATAAATCATTTGAATATCCTATTTTTTTAAAAATTTCTTCTAAAGTTAATGCGTTGTTTCTTGTATTTTCTAAAACTTGTAATATTTTTTCTTCCATAATTTGATACCTCTAAACTTATAATAACACATTTTTTTAAAATTAAAATAAAAAAATAAGAAATAATCTTATTTTATATAAAAGTTATAACTAAACAAGTTATGAAAAATACTATACCTAAGATTAGAGTTGCTCTACTGATAAATAGTTCGCTTCCTCTTTCTTTTCTATTTTTAAATAAATCTCCACTGCCACCAGTTATGATTTGTGATGCTCCTTCTGCTTTTCCACTTTGAAGTAATACTAGGGCAATTAGAAGTATACATATAACAATTAATGCTATTTTCATAAAGATGCCTCCTTTGTAACTACAAGTATTTTAACATAAGTTTTATTTGTTTTCAATGTTTTTTTGCTCTAATTCTTCTTCAATTAGTAATAATCTATTATATTTAGCTATTCTTTCTCCTCTTGAAATGGAACCAGTTTTTATTTGTCCAAGATTTAATCCTACTGCAAGGTCTGCAATAAAGGTATCTAGTGTTTCTCCACTTCTGTGGGAAATTATTGTTTTGTAGTTATTTTCTTTTGCTAGTTTTATTGTTTCTAATGTTTCTGTTATTGTTCCTATTTGGTTTGCTTTTATTAAAATTGCATTTGCTGATTGGTTTTCTATTCCTTTTTTTAGGAGTTTTGGATTAGTTGTAAATAAGTCATCTCCTACTATTTGGATGTTTGTTTCTTTGGTTAGTTTCATAAAACTTTCAAAGTCATTTTCTTCAAATGGATCTTCTATTGAAATAATTGGATATTTTTCTATTAACTCTTTATACATATCTAGTAGTTCTTCTTTTGTAATGTAGTTGTTGTCTACTAAATACATTTGTTTTTCTTTGTTATAGAAGCTAGATGCTGCAATGTCTAGAGCGATATTGACATCTTTTTTTGGTTCATATCCTGCTTCTCTTATAGCATTTATTATCATTTCTAATGCTTCTTCATTGCTTTTTAAATTAGGTGCAAATCCTCCTTCATCTCCTACTCCTGTAGAATATCCTTTTTCTTTTAATATTTTTTTTAAGTTATTAAATACTTCGGATGCGATTTGTAATTGTTTTTTCATACTATTATAGTTTGGCACTATCATGAATTCTTGGAAATCTACATTGTTATCCGCGTGCATTCCACCATTTAAAATATTTAGCATACATCTTGGAATAGTTTTATCTTCGTTAAAAATTTCATATAATTCCTTATTTTGTGCTTTTGCAGTTGCTTTTAAAAATGCAAGTGACACCCCTAAGATGGCATTTGCTCCTAAATTACTTTTATTTTCTGTACCATCTAATTTTATTAAGAAGTTATCTAGTTCTTCTTGTGAATTAAATTCTTTATTTATAAGATTTGGTTTTATAATTTCTAGAACATTTTTTATTGCTTTTTGGACACCTTTTCCTAAGTATCTATTTTCATTATCTCTTAGTTCTAATGCTTCATTTGTTCCAGTTGATGCGCCACTTGGAATACTTGCTCTTCCTAAAATATTATTTTCTAAGTATAAATCTACTTCTATTGTTGGAAATGATCTAGAATCTAAAATCTCTCTTGCTTTTATATTTGTTATTTTCATATTTTATCACCATTTTCATTATATAATATTTTTTTAGTAATTTGAACTTTTTATTGATTTTTTAATAAAAAAAAGATATCATATTAGTAGTAATATTTGATAGTATGAAAAGTTAAGGAGGGATTTTTATGAAAATTGTTTTGCTTACACCTAGTCAATTTGATAGTTTTTCTAATGTTCATCCGCTTCATTCTTATTATCAAACTTCTATGTATGGAAATTTAATGGAAAGATGTGGATATAAAGTAAATTATTATGGTTTTGTTGATGACAATAATAATCTAATAGGGGCTTCTTTAATACTTGAGCAAAAACTTTTTTTATCTTATAATTTTGCTTATGCTCCAAGAGGTCCTTTAATTGATTACGATGATAAGAATTTGATTACTGATGTAACTGAAAAATTAAGAAAGTTTTTATCTAAAAATAACTGTGTATTTTTAAAAATTGATCCACCTGTTGTTAATAATAAAAGGGATAAAGACGGAAATATTGTTCCTTCTAATTATACAAATGACTTAGTCAGTTTTTTACCTAGAATTGGTTATGTTTATTTTGGGGACAATAAAGATTTTGGAACTTTAAAACCTAGATGGAATGCTATTCTAAAAGTTGTAGGTTCTAGTGAAACTTTATTTGAAAATTTATCTGATTCTACTAGAAATAAAATTAGGAAAGCTCAAAGTCGTGGTGTTGAAATACTACAAGGTAATGCAAATGATATGGAAGTTTTTTATAAGTTTGTTGCTAAAAAGCATCATCGCAAGTTAAATTATTATAAAGATTTTGCAGATTGTTTTGGTAATAATTTAGAACTTTATTTTGCTAAATTGGATCCGCAAATTTATTTAAAGAATATTAAGTTTTTATATGAAGAGGAACTTGCAAAGAATGAAAGACTTAATATGGAAATACAAAAAATCAGTTCTTCTAGGAGTAATAAAATTATTAACTCTAAGATGACTTCTGATAAGTTAATATCAGTTTATAAAAAAGAACTTCTTAATGCATCAAAGCTTTTAGAAAAAAATCCAAAGGGTGTTTTGATTGGTGCGACTGCTGTTATTATTGGAAAGCACGAAGTATCTTTACTTATCGAAGGTTTAAAACAGGATTATTCTTTGTTTTATCCTACATTTTTACTTAAATGGTTTATTATTGAGAAATATTCAAAACTTGGAGCAGTTTATTTTGATTTAAATGCTATTACTGGATATTTTGGAGATGATAGCAAATTTAAGGGATTAAATGAAATGAAACTAGGTTTTAATGCTGATGTTGTTGAGTACATTGGAGAATTTGATTTAGTTGTTAACAAAGGCATTTATAAACTTTATAAGAAATTTAAGTTTGGTTCAAAGGCACTTAAAAAGTAGACAAATATCTACTTTTTTATTGTTCGTTTTATTATTCAGACTATTGTAATAACGTGATAACATTTCACCAAACGAAACTAGATAGAAATTTAGTTTTTTTAATAAAAAAAACACTACATTTATATAGTGCTTTCTTTATATTATTTGCTCATCCAATATTTTGCTGTTCTTATCATTTGAGCAGTATAACCCATTTCGTTATCATACCATGCAACTACTTTTACAAGTTGTTTTCCTTCTACTTCCAAAACATTAGTTAGCTGTCCATCTACTACTGCTCCATAAGTACTACTGATAATGTCACTTGATACAATTGGATCTAATGTAAATTTTAATGTTTCATTTTGATTTTGTTTAAATGTTTCATTTATTTCTTCTACTGTTACATTCTTTTTTAATTCTAATGTTAAATCTATTACTGAACCTGTTGGAACTGGCACTCTCATTGCAGAACCATCTAATTTTCCATCTAATTCTTTTATTACTCTTCCTATGGCGCTTGCAGCACCTGTTGATGTTGGAATAATATTTTGTCCTGCTGCTCTTCCTCTTCTTGATTCTATACCTTTTTTATGGGATACATCAAGTAATACTTGATCATTAGTATAAGCATGAATTGTTGTCATATAACCTTTTTCTATGCCGTATTTATCATTTAATACTTTTAAAACTGGCGCTAAGCAGTTGGTCGTGCAACTTGCAGCGCTTATCATTGTTTCTGTTCCATCTAATATTTCTTCATTTACATTATAAACAACTGTTTTTATATCATTATTAGATGGTGCTGAAATTATTACTTTTTTTGCACCTGCTTCTAAGTGTTTTATAGCGTCTTCTTTTTTATTAAAGCGCCCTGTTGATTCAAATACTACATCAATATCCATTTCTTTCCATGGAAGTAAAATTGGATCTTTTTCACTTAAAATTTTAACTTTTCTATTTTTTGTAATAAGATAGTCTTCTTCATATGTTATTTCATCTTCTTTATATGAACGATGATTGCTATCATATTTTAGTAAGTATGCTAGTTGTTTAGCATCTGTTAAATCATTGATTGCGACTATTTCAATATCTTTATCTTCCTCTAGTAATTTAAATACTAATCTTCCTATTCTTCCAAATCCATTTATTGCTATTTTCATTTTCTTTCCTCCTATTCAAAATAACTATTTCCTATAAATTCTCTTAAAATAGAATCACTCGGAATTGCTTCTGTTGGAATGCTTAAGAATACATTAAGTAAACTTAATAATCTTCTTGCTTCCTCATATTGCTCACTTTCATCATCTATATTATATAGTAATGGTTCTGCATAAAGTTTTAAAACCCCAAGTTCATATATAAAAGCTGTATTAAAGACAAAGTCTGCCTCATTTTGGAACGGAAAAATGTATTCTTCTTCCCCTTTTCGGACTGTTCTCCACATTTTGATAGTATGTTCTGCTGTATATCCACGAGTTCTTTTATCTCTAATCATTCTTCTTAATAATCTTATATCAGAAGTAGATATCATATTGTGATTATCAATATTTAAGTCTGAAAGTGGTGAAATATAAACTTTATATTTATTTTCTTTTGGAATAGACTTAGTTAATTCTTCATTTAGAGAATGTAGGCCTTCAATTATTAGTATATCATTTTCTTCTAATTTTAATCTATTTCCCACATATTCTCCAATTCCTTTGAAAAAGTTAAATGTTGGTATTTCTACTTCTTCATGATTTAAAAGTCTTTTTAAGTGTTCATTAAATAATTCTAAATCTAATGCTTTTAAAGACTCATAATCATAATCTCCATTTGGTAATTTTGGTGTTTTTTCTCTTGGAATAAAGTAATCATCTGTTGATAATGCTTTAGGATTTAAACCAAAACTTTTTAAATACATTGATAATTTTCTTGATGTTGTTGTTTTGCCTGATGATGATGGTCCAGCGATTAAAACTATTTTTATTTTATCTTTTCTATCATCTATTTCTTTTGCTAGACGAAGTAAGTTATTGCTTGATAAAACTTCAGTTAGTTTTATAATATCATTTATTTTATTATCTGCGATTGCTTTATTTATATCTGATACGTTATGAATTTTTAATCTTTTTGCAAGTTTATAATCTTCATCGAATGCTTCGTCTATTTTTGGTCTTTCTATATATTCTGGGATTGAGCCATCTTTAAAGATAACTGGGTATTGTAACAAAAATTTATTTTCATTTATATATTTTAAATCAAATGATGTAAATACACCAGTTGAAATAGGCATTAGGGTATAGAAATATTCATACATATCGTTTATTTTATATAATGTTATATTTTTATCATTTAGGTATGATAGGCTTTCTACTTTATCATAATCTTTAATACTATTAAAGTATCTAATGGCATCTTTTTTTGTGACTAAGCATTTTGTAATACTTAAATTTTCAGTTGCTATTTCAATCATTTTTTGTTTTAAGTTTTCTATTATTTCTTCTGTCAAAGGCATTGAACTTTTCATTTTTATTGAATTATCAATTGAGTGACATGCTTTTACACTGTAGTTATATCCATATAATTCTTTAAAAGCATATACTAATAGAAACACTAATGATTTTTGATAAATTCTATTTCCTGATCTATCAAGATATGTTTTAAATGTTATTTTACAATCTTTTTCTACTTTTTTAGTAAGTTCACACATTTCATTATCTATAAAACCTACAAGTATTTTTGCTTTATATTCATTTTCTACATGTTTACTTATTTGTTCTAGGGTTATTCCTTTTTGAAAATTATATTTTTTTTCATTTATATAAACTGTAATTTGATTCATATTTTCCCTCCTACTATAATTCTATCATATAATGTCCTTTTTTAGGATGAATATTTTTGGTTTTTTTAATTAAATTAGTAATGGGTGATAAAATGTTAATTCCAACTGTTATAGAAAGGGAAGCTAGTGGCGAAAGAAGTTATGATATATATTCTAGGTTATTAAAAGACAGAATTATTATATTAAATGGTGAAATAAATGATAATTTATCTAATAGTATTGTGGCTCAACTTTTATATCTTGATTCTTTAAGTAATGATGATATTAGTATTTATATAAATTCTCCGGGTGGTTCAATTACATCAGGCATGGCTATCTATGATACAATGAATTTTATTAAAAGTGATGTTTCTACAATATGTGTCGGTATGGCAGCTTCTATGGGGGCTTTTCTTCTTTCAAGTGGAAAGAAAGGAAAAAGATATGCACTTCCTAATTCAGAGGTTATGATTCATCAACCTCTTGGGGGCGCGGAAGGTCAAGCTACTGAAATTAAAATTGCTGCGGAACATATCTTAAAGGTTAGAAAAAAACTTAATAAGATTCTTGCAAAAAATACTGGTAAAAACTTGGCAAAAATTGAAAAAGATACCGAAAGAGATTATTTCATGGATTCAGTGGAGGCACTTGAATATGGCCTTGTTGATAAAGTGATTGAAAATAAATAATTTTTTTAGTATACTTAAAGTGGTGATGTTATGAAGACTTGTTCTTTAATTTGTAATATGGAAAGTGGTAAAGGTATTACAAAAAATGAAGTTGATAAAATAATTAATTTAATTGAATCTTATAATTATCAAACAACTTTATATGTAACTGAAAAAAGCGGTGATGCAAAAGAATATGTTAAGAATCTTTCCTATGCTGATTTAGTTTTATCTATTGGAGGAGATGGAACCTTTAATGAGATAGTTTCAGGTAATTACTTAAGAGAAAAGAAACTTGTTTTATCTCATATTCCAGTTGGGACTACGAATGATATTGGGAATATGCTTGGAATGGGAAAAAGTTTAACAAAAAATGTTAAAAGCATATTAGAGGGAGAAGTTAAGCAAGTAGATTTAGGTCTTATAAATGATAAGCCTTTTGTATATGTTGCAGGTTTTGGAAAGTTTATTGATGTTACTTATGAAACGCCAAGACAGCTTAAGAAAAGACTTGGACATATGGCATATTTATTAAATGGTGTTAAAGAATTTTTCCAAAGAACTAGGTTATATGAAATTGAATATAAAGTTAATGGTGAAACATATCATGGTTATTATTCTTTAATACTTGTTTCTAACGCAAATAGAATTGCTGGTTTTAATAATATTTATCGTGATGTAAAACTTGATGATAATAAGTTTGAAATTGTTTTTTGTAACATTTCTAAGAGAAAGTATTTAGTTAAGACAATGTTACTTGTTTTAAGAACTGGTATTTCTAATGTTCCTGGTTTATATTGTTATACTAGTGATGAGATAGAAATAACTTTTAAAGATACTTCCAGAAGTTATTGGACTATAGATGGTGAAATGTTAAAAGATGATGTTGATCATTATAAAATAAAAATAGATAAAAGCTTATATATGCTTTTACCTAAAAAGAATATTAGTAAGTTGTTTACAAAGTAGAGTTTTCTACTTTTTTTGTTGGCTATTTATTGTTTGGTAAGTTATTTGCCCAATCTTCTAAATTTTTAATACTTTCATCTCTTTCCTTGTCTAGTTCTATCAAAGATTTAAATTCTATTTTATCCGATTCTTTTAAACCTTCCAAATTATAAAAAATACTTTCATTTATTTGTTTATATCCTTTTGGCAAAGTTTTAAAATTATATTTTTCTTTAAATAATATTGTTGTTGTGGCATAATCACTATATTTAATTGCTTTTTTTATTTTTTTGGTTTCATTAAAAGATATCAAATCTGCTTCTTTTAGTGTCATTAAAATGCTTGCTAAATTAAATGGCACTGATAATTTTGCACAAAAACATGATTTTGTGTAGTAACCTTTTTTATTTAGAATAGAAATTGTTTTTGCTAATTTAGGTTCTACGTCAAATAAATTTGGATCATCTATAATTTCAAAATGTTCTTTATTTAAAATTTCATTTTGCTTTTTCATATTTTGCTCCTTTTATTTTTATTTCATTATAAGTAATCATAGTTATTTCAAACATGATCTTCCAATGCTATTAGGTTTAGCAGATAATTTTCATTATTTTCTTGAACTATTTTAATTTTATTTTTTTCTATTAATCTATCAATAAGATATACAATTACTATATCTGATAAGTGGTATTCTTGCATAATTATCCCAGTTATTTTTATTAACTTTACTTCACCTAGCAATTTTAATTTATCTAAAATCATGTTGTTATAGTAATCAAATGAAACTGATTTTGCTTCTTTATTTTCTAAAATTCTCATATCTGCATTACTATTATATACTTTTATCCATTCTTTAGCATAATTATCAATTTCTTTAATAGATAATTTTCTTTCTACTTTTAAGGCTAATTCTAGTTCATTATGTCTTAGCCAGGCTGGTGAATAAATTTCTTTATCATATTCATCAGAGAATACTACATATATATTACAATCTTTATTTTTTAAATAATTACATATATATAAAAGTAATAGATATGAATTTATTTCATAATGACTTGTCCAAATTCTAAATTCTTCTTTGTTATCAATTGATTTATTTAAACTATTTATTGCTTCTTTAAAAGAATAATTTATTTCCTCATGATATATGTCTTTTGGCAAAATAATTTCATGATTATTTATAGTAGATAAATCTATAATTGAAAGAGGCATATTAAATTCAATTATTTTTTTATTTAATAAATTACTTTTTTTCATTGATGCTGTTATCGACATACCATATACTATATTATTTTTTTCCATATATACTCCTTGTTTTTTATATGTTTTTTTGATTTTCTTATTTTATTATTTATATACTCACATTTTATTGTGAGAATTTAATCTTTTTTTTGTTGTTCTCTTAATTTTTCTGCAAGTTCATGTATTTTTCTTATTCTATGATTAAGACCTGATTTTGTTAGGTTTTGATTTGTTTCATAATTTATTATGTTAGTAAGTTCCAATAGAGAAGCTTCTTTATATTTTTCACGGTATATCATTACTTCTTTTATTTTTTCATCTACTAAATCATAACCTAGTTTTTCTTTTATTACTTCTATATCATTTAATTGATTATTTGACGCTTCAATTATTTTATCTGTGTTGGCTTGCTCCATATTGTTTAACCGATTTGTCATATTTTTATGGTCTCTATAAATTCTTATATCTTCATAATATAGAACTGCATTATTAGCGCTTATTATTCTTAGGAAATCTCCAATTTTTTCGGCTTCTTTTACATAAGTCATGTATCCTTTGTCTCTTCTTAAAACTTTGGAATTTATATTAAATCTTTTAAGTAGCTCTACTAGTAATTCTGCTTCTTCTTTTTTATCTATTAAAAATTCTAAGTGGTAGCGTGATTTTTTTGGATCATTTATGCTTCCTGATGCTAGGAAGGCTCCTCTTAAGTAAGCTCTTATTAAATCTTCATCTTCTAAAAAATAATCATGTGGTCTATCTAAGAATTCTTCATCATAAATATTTAAATCTTTTAATATATAATCTATTTTATTATTTAATGTTAATT
>JAZNOG010000013.1:0-11082 GCA_045580645.1 Bacilli bacterium | reverse complement strand
TGATTTAGGTATTTTAAGTTATGATAATAAATATGGTTATAATAATATAAGGTATACATCTAATGTTATAAATAGTTTTATTGATTCTAATGTATATTGTTATAGTGATAAAGAAAATCAGGAATTATTAGATTCTTGTGTTAAATTAAAAAGTAATACTATTTTAAATGAAAAAATAAATGATAATTTGTATTCTTATATTAAAAATAATTTAGAAAAGGGAAGGATATATTCTGTTACTAATAGCAATAATAATTTAAGGAGTTTAGATTTGTCTATTAAGTATATAAAACAAAAGGGTTATAATATTGTGAGTGTAGATGGGTTATTGGGAAATTAATACCCCTTTTTTTTTATATTTTTTTATGATAATATATATTATGTAAATATGGTTAATTGATGGTGGTAAAAATGGATGAAAATGAATTAGTAAGAGAGGAACCTACTGCAGCAAGTGAGATATCTAATATGGGTAGAAAGACTGTTGGTGTTGTTAGTGATGCAGCCAATATTGCTCTTGGTATGGGTAAAAAACTTAATAATAGAAAAAAAGATAAAGAAGAAGAGAATAAGGATGATAAAAAAGAAAAATCCGGGGAAAATAGTAATGATAGTAATGCTTCAAATTCTTTAGAAGATAGCACTAAAAGTTTAGCGAAAACTGGTGGAGATATTGTGAAGAAAGGTGTTAAGGCTGCTGGAAGCGGGCTAAAAAAAATATGGAACCTTATACCATCTCCTTGGAACTTTGTGGTGCTTGGAGGGATAGTTTTACTTCTTTTGTTGTTTTTCGTTATTTTAATAATGGGTGGTGCTAGTTCAAGTGGTTGTGGAAAGAAATACTATAATTGTTCTGAAATAACAATAGAAATGAGTGATGGTTCTATAATATCTGTTCCTTTTGAAGAGTATGTTGCGGGTGTAGTTGGAAGTGAAGCATTTACTGAACAAGGTATGGAAGCATTGAAAGCACAAGCGGTGGCTTCAAGAACTTTTGCTATTGTTTCTACTAATGATTGCACAGCAACTATCGGTAGTTCTACTTATTTTCAAGTATATAAACCTACAACAGATGAAAGAGCAATTCAAGCGGTAAAAGAAACAGAAGGTCAAGTATTAACATATGATGGAAAATTGTTTTTGTCTCAATATGATTCTTTCTGTTATGCTGATAAGGATTGTCCTGACGCAGTTTTAAATAATGACGGAACTCATAGTGTTACATATATTAGACAACCTGATTTAGAAGAACATAAAATAACATTAAATGGTTTTAGTAATAGTATTCTTAATGGTCAAGGTCATGGACATGGTATGAGCCAACTTGTTTCCTATGAACTTGCTTCAAAAGGATGGGATTATGAACAAATATTAGAATATTTCTATTCAGATGGTGTCGAAATTGTTTCTAATAACGATATAGAGCATTGTGGTATTGGAGATAGTGATGCTTTAGAATTTGCCATGGAATTGGATTTTGAAGGTGATTATTGGAATTATTGGGCAAATAATACTACTAGATTAGGTGGAAAGTCTTTGAAAAAAATATTAGGATCTGATGGTATGAATGATTTAAATAATTATTTAACGAGTCAAGTTGAAAGTGTTTCCGATCCGGGTGAAAAAGTTGCTTCAATTGGAATGGGGCTTGCTTTATATTTGTATAATGAGGGTTATAGAATTCCATATTATTGGGGTGGCGGACATTCTTATATTGCATCTGGAGCAGATCCAACTTGGGGTGGTTCAGCTTATCAGACATGTAGTCCTGGGCGTTGTTATTCTTATTCAGGTCTTGATTGCTCTGGATTTGTTATGTGGGCTTTATCTAACGCTGGTTGTTCTTATCCTTCAATAATTGTTAGTCCAAATTTTTCGTCTTTTATATCGAGAACTCCAAAAAGAGCTACATTAAGTGATTTAAAACCTGGGGATTTACTTATGTCTGAGGGCCATGTTATTTTAGTTGTTGGTTATAGAAAAGATTTAAATAGGGTAATAACTGTTGAATCTGCTGGTGGAACAAATGGACTTGTTGTAAGAGCATATAGTAGTGGTAATATATCGGCTGGAAGTTATTATAGACTTAATATGGATAGTTATTATAGTAATTATTGTTCGTGAGGTATTATATGATAAAAAAAATATTGATTTTGTTTTTTTCTTTATTTTTAACTGGATGTTCTGCTACATATAATATACAAATAAGTAAAAATTCTGTAAGTGAAGAATTGGTTGTAAATAATAAAAATACATCATCTTGGAATAATAAAATTGGAAATATGAATTATAAAGAAATGATAAATTATAATTATAATTTTCCTATTCCTGTTTTAAGTTATACACCTGGTATTTTTGAAAATGATTTTGAATTGCAAGGATATGATTATTATCAAAAACAAATTATATCTACCACTAATAATTATGGTTTAAGATTAAATTATACATTTAAATTTGATGATTATAATAATTCAACAATAGTTAATAATGCTTATAATAATTTTGATATAAAAAAGGATAAAAATACTATAGTTATTAATGTTTACGGCAATGAAAATATTTTTGTTAATTATAGTTTGTTAGATGAAATAAGAGTTAATGTAACAATTCCTTTTAATGTTTTATATCATAATGCTGATAATGTTTTAAACAATACCTATACTTGGATTATTAATAAGGAAAATGTTTTGACTAAATCAATTGCTTTGAAATATGTTTTAGAGGATGAAGAAATTGAAGTTCCTGGCAATAATAATGTTATAATTGATGATAAGAAAAATGAAAATAAAATTTCTTTAAAACTAATAGTTATTATTTCTTCGGTTTTTTTAATAGTTGGTTTTACTTTGTTTATAATTTTTAGAAAACGTTTTAATAAAAATAATGATGTATAAAAAATAAAATTCTTTCCATTATAGTAATGGGAGGAATTTTTATATGAAGAAATTTTTAATATATTTCACTTTGGTTTTTGCTATTATTTTATTAAGTGGATGCACAATGGATAATACACCAACTAAAAAGGTAGAAAATTTTTTAGATAATTATCGTAATTTGGATTCTACTGTAGTTAATCAAATGGATTCTATGATTCAAGCAGATAATTTAATGACTGATGATCAAAGGGAAACATATGGTAATGTTTTAAAAAGACAATATCAAGATATGACTTATGAAATAAAAGATGAAATTATAAATGGTGATGATGCTACTGTAACTGCGGAAATAGAGGTTTATGATTTTTATAAGGCAACAAATGATGCAACTACTTATTATAATACAAATCCAAGTGAGTTTATGGATGATGCTGGTAATTTAGTTGATTCTTTATTTGTAGATTATAGAATAAATAGTTTAAATAAAACGAAAGATAGGGTAACGTATACTATTGATTTTACTCTTGTTAAAGTTGATGATGTTTGGACATTAAATGACGTTGATGATATTACAAGACAAAAAATACATGGTTTATATGCTTATTAGGACTTTTGTCCTTTTTTATTTGTATATAATAGAAGTATATTATTATGCTTTGTTATTTATATAGACTTAATAAATTTGGTTTGATATAATAAATATGGTGGATGTAATGAGTAGTGTAGTATATAAATTAAAGTGTTTAAAAAATATGGATTTTTCAAATATGTTGAAGATAGTGGATAAAATTCATAAGAGGACAAGATTTAGCAAAATTAAGTTAATAATTGATATGTTAATATGTTCAAATAAATATGGTGCTGGATATTATGATTATCAAGAATTTGAATTTTATAATTTAAATAAAGACGAAAGAAAAACGTATTTAACTAGAGTAAAAAACAATGCAATAGTAAGAGAATATAATGATAAAGAATATTTTAAATATTTTGATGATAAAAAAGAATTTAATAAAATATTTAATAAATTTTTGAAAAGAGATTGGTTATATTTAGATAATAATTACGATGAATTTGTTAAATTTTGTTCTGATAAAAAAGAAATTATTGTAAAACCTATTGATGGTTGTGGAGGCTTTGGTGTTGAATTAATTAAAGTTAGTAAGAGTAATTTAAAGAAGATATATAATAATTTGATTACTACTAATAGGTTGTTGGTTGAAGAAAAAATAAAACAACATAAATCTTTGTCTAAATTAAATAAATCTAGTGTTAATTCTTTAAGAATAGTATCGTTTTATGATGGTAAAAAAGTTCATATATTAAATAGTGTGTTTAAAATAGGTAATGGTGGTGTTACTGATAATTTTTCATCTGGCAGCATGTATACTTTTGTTAAAGATGGAAAAATTATTGTGCCAGCGATAGATAGAGATGATAATATTTTTTATAAACATCCTATAAGTAATACTTATTTAATTGGTTATGAAGTGCCAAATTATGATAAAGTTATTAAGTTAGTAAATGAATGTGCTAAAAAAATAAAAGAAGTTCAATATGTTGGATGGGATGTTGCAATAATGGATGATGATGTATGTTTAATAGAGGGTAATTGTTATCCTGGTATATATCAAATTAAACCTAGTTTTTTAAGTAAAAAAGAAGGGTTAGTTAAAATCTATGAAGATGCAATGAAAATTAAAATTGATAAATTATAATTTATGTTAAATATTAGGGAAATAAAAGGAGATATGTGTCTCCTTTTATTATTTATTTTTAGTTTTTTGTCATATAATTAATTGGTGATATCATGTATAAGAAGCTAATTGTTTTTTTATTTATTGTTTTTTTGTTTATTCCTTGTAATGCTTTGGCTATTAATTTAAATACTTCTTCACTTATTGCAATGGATATTGATAGTGGTAGAGTTTTTTATGAAAAAAATGCTGATAACCAAAGACTTATTGCATCTACCACTAAGATAATGACTGCGCTTATTGCTATTGAAAATTCTAATTTAACTGATATAGTAAAGGCAGAAGAAGAAGTATTAACTATGTATGGGACAAATATTTATATTGAATATCAGGAGAGTATGTTGCTTCTTGATTTAATTTATGGTCTTATGCTTAGAAGTGGTAATGATGCTGCGGTTGTTATTGCAAAACATGTTGGAGGTTCTACTGATAATTTTACTTTAATGATGAATGAAAAAGCAAAAGAGTTAGGTATGCATAATACAATATTTAATAATCCACATGGACTTGATGAAGAAACAGAAAACTATTCTACTGCAAGGGATTTATCTATTTTATATTCTTATGCTTATAAAAATGAAGTGTTTAGAAAGATTGTCGGGACTAAAGTGTGGGTGGCAAATACAGATTATAAAAGTTATAAATGGTATAATAGAATGGAACTTTTAAAATTATATGATAAAGCAACAGGTGGTAAAACAGGATATACTCCAAGGGCAGGGAAAGTGTTAGTGTCAAGTGCTTCAAATAATGATTTAGATATAGTTATATCATCTTTTAATAGTATTTATGATTATGATTTACATATGAATGTTTATGAAGATATATTTAATAATTATAGGAATTATTTAATTGTAGATAAAGATGATTTTAAAATAAATTATAATATAGATAAAGGTAAAATTTATATTAAAGAGTCTTTTTCTTATCCTCTTACTAAAAAAGAATATGATAATTTAGATATAAAAGTAGATATAAATGATAAATTAGAGGAAGGTAAAATAGGAGAAATGTATATTTATTTAGATGAAAAAATAATAAAAGAAATTGATATATATTTAACACTTGATAAGGAATCATTTATTGATAGAATTAAAAAATTATTTTCTTTATAAATAATCACTTGAAAAGTATAAAAATATGTCGTAAAATATAAATATATTAAAATAGAGGAAGGAGGAAGATTTGCGAAGAAAACCTAGTTTTTTAAGGGTAAAATAAATCGATAAAAAATGGGTAAATTAAATCGTAAATCTACAAAAAAATGCAGCCAAACAAATTTTCGTTGGGGGGGGGGGGGCAGTTTAATAGTAAATTTAAAAAAGCCCTTCCAATAATACTATTATTATTCCTAATTACATTTGTAATAGGAATGACATATGCAATTGCGACATATACACAAGCAGGGGGAATAAATACTATAACAACAGGAAAAGTATCAATGAGTTATACTGAATCAACAAATGTAATAACATTAAACAATGCACTTCCTATAAGTGATAAGGATGGAAAATTATTAGATGAATATTTTGATTTTAGTGTAACTTCTACTGTAGAAGCAGATCAATTACATTTAGATATTGATATGCCATATGAAATAAGTATTGAGACATTATCAGTGGATTCTGGGTATACAGCTTTAACAGATGTTCAAGTAAAAGTATATTTAGAAAATAGGGATAATAATGCTCAAATAGTTGAACCAACTTTAATATATAGTTTGCCTGTTTCTACATTTAATTCTAATCAAAAAGTATTGTTTTTAACTAAACATACACATATTTCAGAAGAAAGTAGTATAACAACAAATTATAGACTTCGTGCATGGTTAGATTATGAAACAGATGCATCATATTTTAATGAAACAAATTATCAGTATAAGTTTAGAGTAAATATTAATAGTGATTCTAGTAATATAAAAACAAATCCAAATAAACCAGAACTTGCTAGTAATATGATTCCGGTATATTATGATGGTTCAACTTGGAGAAAAGCAAGCACAAGTAATATAAATAATAATTGGTATGATTATAGTAATAAAATGTGGGCAAATGCTGTAACAGTAACTGAAGTAAATGGTTCTAGAACTGATTTGTTAAATGCAAGAGTTGGAACAGAAATACCAATGGAAAGAATTAACACTATGTGGGTTTGGATACCAAGATTTAATGCCACAGAAGGTGGAATCAAATGTTCAGAGATACAAGGTGTAAGTTTTGAGACACATCCATATTGTTATACTGTAACATTTAGTACTGAAGATACTGCTAAGTTAATTGGAGCGTTAATGCAAGTTTTAGGAGTATCACAAGATGAAGCACAAGTAGAACTAACTAAACTACTTAATGGTGGAACAATAAATGGAATGGATTTATATGGATGTTTAGCATATTATACTCAAATGACCGGAGAAGTAATAACACCAGAAACTACAACATTTAATGAAAATAAAACTCCAATGTATAATGGAGGAACAATAGAAAATCCGGGACCATTTAATGTAGAATTTGTAAAAAACACAGAAGAAGCACATGAAGCATTTACTTTTGGAACACAAGAATTAAATGGATTTTGGTATGCTAAATTTGAAACAGCAGGAACATTATCTACAAATTATCAAGCATGTTCTAATGAAACATGTGATATATCAAATATAACAATAAAACCAAATGAAACTTCACTTAGAGATCAAACTGTAAGTAGTTTCTTCTATGCTGCAAGAAGTATGGAACAAACAAATAACCCATATGGTTTTAGCACATCAAAAGATACTAATTTAAATGTTCATATGAGTAAAAATAGAGAATGGGGAGCAGTAGCATACCTTACTCAAAGTGAGTATGGAAGGTGCACAGATGGAACATGTACTGAGATAACAATAAATAACTGTTATAATTCAGGTGTTACAACAGGAATTGGAGCAGATGCAATAGGCGATGCAGAATCATCTACAACATGTACAACAGCAGTAAATATGTATAATGGCGAAAAAGGTGTCTTAGCATCAACTACAGGAAATATTTACGGAATATACGATATGTCTGGAGGTACATTGGAATATGTAATGGGAATATTTAATGATGGCACAAATATATATTCAGGATATTCAACAGGCAATAATTCAGGATTTAATGGATATTTATATAATGACGGAACACCAATAGAAAAAATAGATGGAATAGAGTTCTTTAGTATAAATTCAAATAGTAAATATTATGATACATATACAAATACAGGTTCATATGATAATGCCCAAACTGATTATACAAATGATAGACAACATGCTTTATTAGATACATCTATGTGGTATGGTGATTACGTGTACTTCGTTAATCCGAATTTCCCTTGGTTCCCTCGTGGGGGCTACTACAGCGGTGAGTCTAACGCGGGCGTGTTTGCTTTTTACAGTAACGGCGGTTACGGCTACGACTTCGGTTCTCGTTTTGCAGTCGTAGTCAAATAGAACGATAGTTCGTATATGACTGATAACTTGATAACTAATGTTTAAATTTGCGAGTGAGCAAATTTAAACTGCTCTATGCTGTGATAGAAGTAGATATAAAAAATAAGGTAGAATAAAAATAAGTAAGGAAAAAAGAACCTTGCGAAAAGCGATAGCTTTAGGCAAGGTTCTTTTTGAAATGTTATGAAAACAAGTGAATATGGAAAAATAATAAAATAACAAAATGAAGAAAAGGTAGTTTTGGTTAAATATGGAAATTTTATAGATGTTTTGATAAAGATGCCATAATTATATATTACTTATTAGATTATAAAATAACAGATGATTTAGTAGTAGGTTTTCCTGTTTCGTCTATAGGAAAAGTTTTATTAAAATTAAAAAATAACAATATAAGTTCCATCATTGTTAATGATTTAAGTAATACAATAAATTATGATTGTATAGAAAATAAATATCAGGAAAACCTTACTAAAGCAATAAAATATTTTGAAAGTAGTAGAAAAATGGATATATTACTTGAAGAAATAAGAAATTTAATAAATATGGATATATCAAATTATGAAAAAATAGAAAAGTTTTTAAATGAATTATAGTATCAATTTTTATAATTGGTATAGGGATAAAGCTGTGGTGATAACGTGAACTTCGTTACTGGGGGTTACCCTTGGTTCCAACGTGGGGGCAACTACAACAATGAGTCTAACGCGGGTGTGTTCAACGCTAACAGTAACAACGGTAACGGCAATAACAACGGTTCTCGTTTTGCAGTCGGAGTGCTAATTAACAATGCTTATATAATTGTTTAAGGACAATAAAAAGTAAAATAAGCACAAGTTTTATTCCTAACTTTCTTATAAAGTTAAAAATATAAAGTGAGTAGTTTTGGGTGAGTAATTGTTTTGAAAATCAAAAACTATTCTTTTTTATTGAAAAAAATGCCACAAATGGCAAAAAAGTTCAATGAAATACTTTGAAATTTGCGTGTTATTTGCATATAAAAATATAATAATTTTTATATAATATTAGTTAAGGTAGGAAATAGATGTATGTTAGAAGATTTAATATTATATAAAAAATATGTTGATTTAATGTATTATACATATAATTTGTTAGTAAAGTATCCAAAATCAGAAAAAAATGGAATAGTTAGTGATATTAAAAATAATATGTATAAAGGTTTAGTAAATATTATTAATTATAATAAATATACAAAATCTTTATATTTAGAAGAACTAGATATAAACATTAAAATTTTTTTAGTATTAGTTAGAATATCATATAAAATGAAATATATATCTAGTAAAAATTATTCTGCTTTTAGTAATAAATTAACTATTATAAATAATATAAGAATAGGATTAATAAATGAAGACAATAAGAAATAGTTTTTATGAAAATATTGCTTTTGATAAATTTATTAATGCTTATTATTTATCTTCAAAGAATAAAGGACCAAAAAAAGAAATATTAAGATTTTATGAAAATCTTGAAATAAATATTATTAATTTGATGGAAGAAATAAGAACATTTAAATATAAAACACATGAATATAGAATGTTTATTATTTATGAACCTAAAAAAAGAAATATTAGATGTTTACCTTTTGTTGATAGGATTGTTCAAACATGGTATATAGAGTATTTTATAAAACCTTATTTTGTCCCTAGATTTATATATGATAGTTATGCTTGTTTAAATAATAAAGGAACTCATAAAGCTGTAAAAAGATTACAATATTTTATGAAAAGTATTAATAATAAATATAATAATTATTATATTATTAAGTTTGATATAAAACATTTTTTTGAAAGCATAGATAAAAATATTTTATATAATATAATGAAAAAATATATAAGTGATAAGTATTTGCTTAGATTTACTTATGATATTATTAATAGTGATAAAAGTCCTGGATTACCAATAGGTAATTACACTAGTCAGTATTTTGCTAATATTTATTTAAATGAATTAGATCATTATATAAAAGAAAATTTACAAATTAAGTATTATATTAGATATATGGATGATTTTGTTATATTAGTGGAAAATAAAGAGGAAGCTAGATATATTTTTGATTTAATTGATATATTTGTTAATAGGAATTTAAATTTAAAATTAAATAAGAAAAGTTGTTATTTTCCAAACAAATTAGGTTGTGATTTTTGTGGTTATAAAGTATATGAAAATTATATTTTAATAAGAAAAAATTGTAAGAGGAAAATATGTAAAAAAATAAAGATATGGAATAATTTATATGAAAAGGGAATTTTAGATTATAAGAAATTTTCTTTTTCATTTAATTCTTTTTTAGGTCATATAACACATGCAGATAGTTATAATTTGAAAAATAAGATAATAGATAAAATTATTTTTTTATTTTTTTCTTTTGTTTAAAATTGTCTAATTATGTCAAATCGGTTGTAAAATAAAATGTGTTGTTATATTATGAAAATAGGGAGTGTGATACAATGATTTATCCTTCAATTGACAAGTTGTTATTGGTTGTAGATTCTAAATATCGCCTAGTTCATCTTATCGCACAAAGAAGCGATGAAATAAAAAATAAAGAGAATTTACAAAAAGAAAAAGAGGATTATGTTTCTTCTAAAAATTTAGGTAAAGCTTTAGAAGAAATAGCAGATGGTTTAATTAAAATAGAAAAAAACTAAAATGAAAGAAGTAATTTTATGGAAGTAAAAAATATGACAAATTTAGAATATGATAAACAAATAATTTTATTATATGAAAAGGCACAATTTTTACTAGAACAATATCAACATTTTTGTTTGTTGTCTTCAAAAACTGTTGATAAAATTGTAGAAAACAATGAAAATATTGATGAATTGATTTTGTTATTAAATGAATTTAAAGAAGGAAAAGTAGTGCTTAATTTTATTAAAAATAAGTATAATGTAAGATCTAATATATTGGTTTGTTCAAAAGAATTAAAAGAAAATTTTTACTCAATAGAAAATAAGATTAAATC
>JAZNOG010000012.1:0-7709 GCA_045580645.1 Bacilli bacterium | reverse complement strand
TATGTAAAAGATGCCTATGATGCATCGCAAGAAGAAGAGATAATAGGATTATATGATAAAGAATTACATGAAGAAATGGTAAAAAATACACTTGTATATGAAGCTGAGCAAAAAGGTATAGAAAAAGGTTATAGTAGTGGTAAAAATGATGGTAGTTATGAAAAAAGCTTAGAAGTAGCTAAAAACATGTTGAAAGATTGTTTAGACATTGAAAAGATAGTTATGTATACAGGACTATCAAAAGAAGAAATTGAAAGATTATAATAAAATAAATGGATTTTTCTTTAAAATTATGGTAACATATCCTTGTCAAGGAATAATAGCACTTGAATAAATATTTAAGTGCTATTTTATGTAGTTGGAGGTTGTTATGAGAACTGATGATTTTGATTATTATTTGCCAGAAGATTTAATTGCCCAAACACCACTTGATGATAGAAGTTCATCAAAGCTTTTAATCGTGGATAAAAATACAGGCAAGATAAAACATGAAATATTTAAAAATATTTTAAATTATTTGCATGAAGGTGATGTGTTAGTTTTAAATAATACTAAAGTTTTACCTTCTAGATTAATTGGTGAAAAAGAAGAAACTGGTGCAGTTATTGAAATTTTATTATTAAAAGATTTGGGTAATAATAAATGGGAGTGTTTAGTTAAACCTAGTAGAAGAGTTAAAAAAGGAACAATTGTTTCTTTTGGAAATGGTTTATTGAAAGCTAAATGTTTAGAAGAATTTGATGAGGGAATAAAACATTTTGAAATGATTTATGAAGGTATTCTTTTAGAAATTTTAGATAAATTGGGTTCTATGCCACTTCCTCCATATATTCATGAAAAATTAAATGATAAGGATAGGTATCAAACAATATATGCAAAAGAAGTAGGAAGCGCTGCTGCTCCAACTGCAGGACTTCATTGGACTATGGAACTACTTGATGAGGCAAAAAAGAAAAATATTTTAGTTTTATTTGTAACTTTACATGTTGGACTTGGAACATTTAGACCTGTTAAAGTAGAAGATGTTCAAAAACATAAAATGCATAGTGAATATTATGAAATGACTGAAGAAGTTGCTAGAGAATTAAATAAGGCAAAAGAAGAAAATAGAAAAATAATAAGTGTTGGAACTACAACAACTAGGGTTTTAGAAACTGTTATAAATAAATATAATGAATTTAAAGAATGCTCTGGGAATACTGATATTTTTATTTATCCAGGTTATGAATTTAAAGGAGTAGATACACAAATTACAAATTTTCATCTTCCTAAATCTACCCTTATTATGTTAGTTAGTGCTTTTGCAAGTAGAGAAATAATATTAAATGCTTATAATGAAGCGGTAAAAGAAAAATATAGATTCTTCTCCTTTGGAGATGCGATGATGATTGGAGATTTTAAAGATGAGTAAAATGAAATATGAACTTTTAAAAAAGGATAATAAAGCACGTTTAGGTGTTATAAAATCTAAATATGGAGAATATTCTACCCCTATGTTTATGCCTGTTGGAACACGTGCCACAGTTAAAACATTATCTCCTGAAGAGTTATATGATTGTAATAGTGGTATTGTTCTAGCAAATACTTATCATTTGTGGCTTAGACCAGGAGAAGATATTGTTAAAAAAGCTGGAGGACTTCATAAATTTATGAATTATAATGGACCAATGCTTACTGATTGTGGAGGGTTTCAAGTTTTTTCACTTGCTAATCCAAAGGATATAGAAGAAGAAGGAGTAAAATTTAAAAGTCATATAGATGGTTCAAGTTTATTTTTAACTCCAGAAAAATCTATAGAAATTCAAAATAAATTAGGGGCAGATATCATTATGAGTTTTGATGAATGTCCATATTATCCATGCACACATGAATATATGAAAAATAGTGTTCTACGAACACTTCGTTGGGCCGAAAGAGGAAGAAAAGTCCATAATAATGATGAACAAATGCTATTTGGAATTGTTCAAGGGGGGGAATTTAGTGATTTAAGGAAATATAGTGCTTTAAAAACAGTAGAAATGGATTTTGATGGTTATTCAATTGGAGGAACAAGTGTTGGAGAACCTAAGGACGTAATGTATAAAATGATTGATGATGCAATTGAATATTTGCCTGAGGATAAACTTCGTTATTTGATGGGGGTTGGGGATCCTCTAGATATTTTGGAAGGAGTAGAACGAGGAGTAGATATATTTGATTGTGTTCTTCCAACAAGACTAGCTAGACATGGGAATGTATTTACAAGAAATGGAAAAATAAATATTAAGAATGCTTGTTATAAAGATGATTTTACAAAAATAGATGAAACTTGTGATTGTTACGCTTGTAAAAACTATACTAAGGCCTATGTTAATCATTTAATAAGAGTAGGAGAAACTTTCGGACAAAGACTTTTGTCTATTCATAATATTAGATTTTTAATTAAATTAACTGAAGAAATAAGAGAAGCAATTAAAGAGGATAGATTTAAAAAATATAAAGAAGAGTTTATAAAAAAATATAAAAATGAAATGTAAACTTATGATTATTAGTTTTACTTACTTAAGTATAAATGATATAATTTAAATGAATAAAGGAAGTGATAAAATGGCTAATAAAGCTATTACATCTAGGGATGTAGATTTTGCTAAATGGTATACTGATATAGTTAATAATGCACATTTGGCATCTTATTCTAATGTAAAAGGATGTATTATTTTAGAACCTAATGGTTATGCAATATGGGAAAAAATGCAAAGTGTTTTGGATAAAATGTTTAAAGAAACAGGACATAAAAATGTTGCTATGCCTATGCTTATTCCAGAAAATCTTATGAGAAAAGAAGGAGAACTTATAAATGGTTTCGCACCAGAAGTAGCTTGGGTTACTATGGGTGGTTCTAAACAATTAGAAGAAAGAATGTGTATTAGACCAACATCAGAAACATTATTTAGTGATTATTATTCAAGTGTTGTCAAGTCTTATAGAGATTTACCACTTAAATATAATCAATGGTGTAGTGTTATGCGTTGGGAAAAGGAAACTAGACCATTTTTAAGAAGTAGAGAGTTCTGGTGGCAAGAAGGGCATACTGTTCATGCAACAAAAGAAGAAGCAGAAAAAGAAACTTTAGATATGTTAAATACATATAGAATATTTTTTGAAAAATACTTAGCTATTCCAGTAGTAGTGGGCAAAAAAACAGAAAAAGAAAAGTTTGCTGGAGCAGATTATACTTATACAGTTGAATCTTTGATGTATAATGGAGTATCACTTCAATCAGGAACAAGTCATTATTTTGGACAAAGATTTTCAAAAGCTTATGATATAAAATTTTTAAATAAAGATAATGAATATGAATTTGCTTATCAAACATCATGGGGAGTATCTTCTCGTATGATTGGGGCATTAATCATGGTTCATAGTGATGATGATGGGTTAGTATTACCACCAAATATTGCACCAAATAAAGTAGCAATTATTCCTATTTCAAATGATGAAGAAATAATTTCTTTAGCTAATGGTATTTCAAATACATTAAATGAGAATAATATAACAAACTTTGTTGATGTAAGTGAGAAAAGTGCTGGTTTTAAATTTGCAGAAGCAGAAGTAAATGGAATTCCAATAAGAATAGAAATAGGTAAAAGAGACTTAGAAGAAGGCAATGTAACTATTGTTCGTCGTGATACAAAAGAAAAAATAAAAGTAGAAAACAATTTAAAAAATATAACTGAAACTGTTATATCTTTAATGGAAAAAATGCAACTAGATATGTATAATAAGGCAAAGGAAAGACGCGATTCTTTAACATATGAGGTAACTACGCTTGATGAATTTAAAGAAATAATGGAAAATGAACCAGGTTTTGTAAAAGCAATGTGGTGTGGTGATGAAGCTTGTGAAGAAAAAATAAAAGAAATTCGTGGAACTAAATCAAGATGTATTCCATTTGAAGATAATCAAAAGCATCTTTCTGATACATGTGTTGTTTGTAACAAAAAAGCAAAAGAAATGGTTATATGGGGAATTCAGTATTAGCTTAATTCCTTTTTCTTTTGCTAGAAAATAATAATAATATAAAATTTAATATTAAACCTATTAAAATAATACTTGAAAAATAAGGATATTTTAGAATAATATCATTTATATAATAATTTTGAAATAAATAAATACTTATAAGAGGGATACCAACTGCTAGTAAAATAATAATAAAATTTATTATTTTTTTCTTTTTTATTTTAAGCGTATCAATTATATATTTATGAGCAAAATAAATTAAAAAACAAGTTCCTCCATATGATGCTATATAAACAGTAGAAGAGATAATGTTTTCTGTTCTTTGGATAAAGTCAAAAGCATTAATATTTTTAAATAAATAGTAATCTGGAAATGATAAAATAGAGGCAAATTTTGCACCATATATTCCTATAATTAAGAAATTAAATATTAAAATAATTAGGGTAGAAATAGAATATCCAATAATAATTGTTTTTTTAAAGTTTTCTTTGTCTACTATATCATTTTGTTTAATTGAAAGAGTTGATATTAAAGGAAAAACAGAAAGTGTCATATAATAAAAACTACACTTTATAAAATCTATTTTTGATATATTAAATAAGGGTAAGAAATTATCTAATTTGACATTTGGAATTAAAAATGCTGTGCTAAAAATAAGCATTATTAAAAGAATAATAATTAGAATAAAGGTGCTTCTATTTATTACTTCTTGTCCTTTGATTACAGCATAAGCCATTATTGGAAATAAAACAATTGCAATGGCCCAGGCATTTGTTTGGGAAAGTAAATTACTAATTGTAAAATCTACTATTTTCCATGATAATAATAAACCTATAAAAATAACTCCAAGAAATAAGATTAAATTTATTATATGTCCAAAAAACTTAAATTTTTCTTTGTTTAATTCAAATATATTTTTATTATCTAAAAATTTTGAAATATATATAATTAATGAAATAGGAATAAACCCAATAATATAACCAATTAATATACAAATAATTGTAGAATTATTTCCTGTGTTAATTATTAAATTAGTGCCAAATAACGGAAATAAAGTGCATGTTAAGGAAATAATAACTCCAAGTAATTCTTTTGAGCTTATTTTACTCATCGGCCCCTCCTGTATTATTTGAAATATTTCCATATTTGTAGATATGGATATCAACTTTAATATTTATTTTAGCTATTTCATAAATATTTTTATCTTTATAGTTTTTATATTCTTTGTTGTAATGTTTATATATTTCATTGTTTAAACCAAGTATATCTATATCATTTTCTTTAGAAAAAGTGATTAAATCTTCTACTTTTTTAGTTAAATTTTCATTTGATAATTTTGTTAATTTATCAAAGTCTTTAGAAGTCATAAAATTCATATAACTATTAGTTTCACTGACAGTTCCTTTGGCTTTAATGATTATGTCAAATGTAACTTTATTATTTTTAATATTAACTTTTATTTTAGATTTTGGATTAAGTGAAACATTTGTTAATTTATCTTTAAATAAAACGTCTAGATTACCTCGAACATAATTGTTTTTAATAATATTATAAGCAAAAGATTGTTCTTTACTTAAAGTTCCTTTATATTTGTTTTTATCAAATACTGCTAGAGTTGTAAGTTTAGTTTTTATATCAGTTTCACTTTCTGTTTTTGTAATATTAGTAGCAACTCCGTCTTTTCCCTCTTGATAGTAATCTAATATAAAATCTTCTAAGGTTTGCTTGATGACATAGCCATTTACTTTTTCACTATTTTTAATTGTAGTAATTAAATCTTTACTTGGAAAAGTTCCTTGTTTATTTTCTGTTTTTGGATTAATTACATCTTTTGCTTTATCTTTTGTTGAAACAAGTAAATAACAATCTGTTCTAGTTTGTGGTTCTCTTAAGAAAAAATCAAAAATATCATCTAATCCATTTTCTAAGACACCAGGGCCTAAAATTAAAAGTTCTAAGTGGCCTAAGTATAATGTGTTTGGGTATTGTAAGTTAATGTTTTTAAAAGCATCTAATAAGGTTTTTCCTTCTCCTTCGTATAAAACAGAACTTTCTTTAGTAGAATCATTTGTTTCTTTTTGTAAGTCTAATACTTGTGCGCTTATTATATATTTATTATTTTCATAATCTATACCAACTGCACTTACTAAGGCTAAATTATTTATTTCTTTATAACTACAACCTGATAAAGTAATTAAACTAATAATAAGTAAAAAAATTATTTTCTTTTTCATATTTTTTTGCTCCTTGTGTAGTTTTTATCTGTAAGAAGTGGATTTCGTTTATTTACATTTTTGACATTTCTTTTAATTATTGAGTTAGTAATCATATTTTTATTAAATGGTGCAAAAGGGTATAGATATGGTTTTCCAAAAGATTTTATATCGCATAGTGTTACAATAAAAATAAAACTTGAAAATATTACTCCAGGTATACCTAAGAATGTTGCAAATAACATGAAAATAAATCTCCATATTCTAATAGCATTTACTACAGTGATATGGGAAAAAACTAAACCACATATTGCACTTACTGCAATTATAATAAGCATAATTGGGGATACAAGTCCTGCTGTTACAGCAGCATCTCCTAAGACAATTGCTCCTAATATACTAATAGCGTTTCCTGAAAGACTTGGTATTCTAATATCACTTTCTCTTAATACTTCGAAAATTAAAATCATAAGAATGCCTTCAACGAAAGCAGGAAAAGGAACGCCATCACGTTGAGCAGCAAAATTTACTAAGAGGGTAATAGGAATAGTTTCGTGATTATAGGTAGTAATTGCTATATAAAAAGCTGGAAGTAGAATTGCTATTAAAAAAGCAATAATTCTGATAATTCTAGTAACACTTACATTTTTAGATTTTTGATAATTATCTTCGGGAGTATGAAAAAAATCTTTAAAAAAACTAGGTATAACTAAGGCATTTGGACTATTTTCAGTAATAATAACTATTTTACCATCGAGTAAGGCCATACATGCTTGATCAGGTCTTTCTGTTGTTTCATAAACTGGAAAAATAGAATTTTTTGTATCTATATAATCTCTAATATAGGTGACATCTAAAATGCCATCTATGTCAATGCTGTCAAGTTTATTTTCTACTTCTTCTAATAATTCTTTTTCTATAATATTATCCATATAGAAAATACCAACTCTGTTTTTTGTTTCTTTACCAATTATTTTTTCTTTTAAAACAAGGTCAGTTGATTTAATTCTTTTTCTTATTAAACCAATTGTGGTCATATAATTTTCATCAAAAGCATCTTTTGGACCATTTATTGTTTGTTCAGTTAAAGGCTCACCAACACCACGTGATAAAGTTGCTTTAGTTTCAACTGCAATAATTTCTTCTTCATTAGTTAAAATAATTGTAAAACCATTACCTATAAGATCATATATTTCTTCTAATGTTTTAATTACTTTTATATTATTACCAGGTATATAACTAATTAAATGATTATATATATTTTTAGAGTTAAAGTTTTTTTGTAATGATGTGATGTTTCTTAAAATAAATTTATTAATAAAATCACTACTAGTTAAGCTTTGGTTAAAAACTATTACTAAATCTTTATTTTTAATTTTAAAATATCTAAATACAATATCTGGAGCATTATGATATGTTTCTTTAATTTTATTTATTTTGTAGTTTATATTATTATTCATAAAATCACCATTTTCTAATAATTATTTTTAACATTTT
>JAZNOG010000011.1:0-2445 GCA_045580645.1 Bacilli bacterium | reverse complement strand
AATTTCTAATTGCACTTGCACTTATTATTTCGTTTTTTATTTCTAAATCATGATAATTATTTGTTCTTTTTATACTAATTGGGGTTATATCATAATTATTTTTTATTATTTCTTTTATATAAGATATTGCAAGTAAGTCATTAGGAGAATCTATTTTAGTTAAATTAAAATCTTTTAAAGCATTTGATAAAGCTGTTGGATAATTTAAGCCTTTATCTAAGTATTTTTTAACTTTTAAATCAAAATCTTTATTATTTATTTGAATATTTGCTATATTTTTTAATGTTTCTATATTGTTAGATTCGCTACCAAAAATTATTTTATTTACTTTTAAATTATTTAATATTTTGAGTGCTCCTTCTGCAAATATGTCAGCACTTTGACTAGAATAAACAAAAGGAAGTTCTACAACTAAATCAATGTTGTTTTCTAGACATATTTTAGTTTTATCCCATTTATTTAATATACTTATTTCTCCTCTTTGACAAAAAGAAGAAGATGTGCACGCAATTATAATACTATTAGGAAACATTTCTTTTATTTTATTTATATGATATATATGTCCATTATGAAAAGGGTTATATTCTGCAACAATTCCAATTACATCCATTTAAATCACCAACTAGAGTATAACATTTTTCTTATAAAAAAACTATTATATTTTCTATAATAGTTTATTAATTAGGCACAATAATTTAATTTTATAAGAATTTAATATTTTAATTAGAAAAATAGGGCTCCACCGTTAGATAGTGCCCATGCAAAAACGATTTAACGTTTTTTTCTTGCATAAATAATATATCATAAAATATATATTTATGTCAAACTATTTATCAATATTTACATAATTTTTTTCAATTATATTTTTAAAATATGAATATACTGATTTTAATAGTTCACTATTATTATAATATTCTTTGTGTAAAATTATTCTATTAAAAAATAATTTATTAATTTCTTTATTTACATTTTGCTTTATACCATCACTAGTTACAATTTTCTGAAACATATAAAGCGTATATGTAATTTGTCTAATTCTTGAATTACTAAGTTTATTATTTCTTGCTACTTTTCCTATGTCACAATCTTTTAAATATTGCACAATTTTATATGGAGCAGGATAATCATTATCTTTCTTATTTAATTCACTTAATACACATGTATTATGCGCTACAGCATTTCTTAATTTTACAATATCCCTTAATATATATACATCTCTATTTTCATCGACTAAATTATATTCTTTAGTATAAAATTCATAGAAATTAACTAATTCACCAAATGTGATAATTTCAAGAAATTCCCATATAGGTATATTTTCTAACTTTCTATCTTTATCAACATCATATTTAGAAAATATTTTTTGATAATATTCATTGCCTACTTTTTTAAAAATACTATTATGAACTCTTTTAGGAAACTTTTCATCATTAAAATCTTTCTCCAAATATAAATTAACTATTCTATATCCGTCTTCATCTTTAATTTCTTCTATCGCATTTAATATTTTTATTTTTAAATAATGTTCAATATCAATTATCATTTTAAATAATAATAATCTTATTCTATGATCAATAATTGCCATATCTTTTAAATACGCAAAATCTAAATCTTGATATAATCCTTCATATTTTCCTGCAGGAGATGGATATTTTTGAAAATTATGCCTATATGTAGTTACATTATAATAATTATTATTATATTTTAAATAGTTTTCCGCTTCTTCTTCAGAAACTAATTCAAACTTAATATTTTTTGTTTTTAAGTGTGGAATCATTTCTGATATATTCATCATTGGTTTTAGTTTAATATTATTTTTTTCTTCTTTCATGAGTTTCACCTTCTTTTGATAATTATCATTATTTTAACATTTTTCTTATAAAAAAACTATTATATTTTTATTTTTGGTTCATATAATTTAATGTAATTAAAGAAAGGAATGATAAAAATATGGATACACTTAAAGTATCATCAAAATCTAATCCAAATTCAGTAGCGGGAGCATTAACAAATGTATTTCGTGATAAAGGAACAGTTGAAATTCAAGCAATAGGGGCAGGGGCACTAAACCAAGCAATTAAAGCAATTGCTATTGCTAGAGGGTTTGTTGCGCCTTCTGGTAAAAATTTAGTTTGTATTCCTGCTTTTACTGATATAAATATTGAGGGAGAAGAAAGAACTGCAATTAAGTTAATTGTAGAATCTAAATAAAATTTAAAAACTAACTTGAATTAATTAAATAGATATGGTAAACTTAACTTAAGAATAAACCATATCTTTTTGTATGGAAGAAGGAGTTAATTATGAAGAGGTTAGATTCTAAGATAAGTTCTCTTGAGAATGAATGTTTGTCCTTCTTTCAGCAAGTTCCCGTAAAATAAGGGTAGAAACTTGCTTTTTTTATTAAAATATATTATTATAAGGTCGTTTAATTGTTATATTTAT
>JAZNOG010000010.1:0-9374 GCA_045580645.1 Bacilli bacterium | reverse complement strand
CATCTAATTCAATATATTTATTATCATTATCTAATAACTCTATTAACCCATCCTCATGAACAATAAACTCAAATATAGTATTTACTTTATCATATCCATTTGGTGCAAGCTTTTCTTCTAAAGAATATTTGCCAGGTGCTATATAAAATTGTTTTACTTCCTTAGTAGAAATCCATGTTTCTACTATATTTCCTTGACTATCTTTAATATTTATTTCTGCACCCTCTACTTCATCATGACTAGTTAAATCAAGTTTACTTATTTTTAAAACAATTGGATCATTTGTAATAGTAATTTCAACTTGATCTTTATCTAAAATAACTAAAGCATCTTCACTTTGTTTAATAAATTCAGGTAATGTATATATTTCTCTAAGTAAATATGAATCATAAAGTAAATTTTCTACTATAATTACTCCATTTTTATCAGTAATAAGTTCTCCAACTAAAGTTCCATCACTATATTTTGCTTCTTCATTATTTTGAGTATATAATTTAAATTTAACTCCCTCTAAAGGTTTATTATTTGTTTCATCAAGTTTAATTATTTTTATTGTTCCAACAGTAGATGAAAGTTTTAAAGGAATAGAACTTGCTTTTTCAAAATCTTTTGTAACAGAATCAGTATACCAATTTTCATAAGCAACCCTTTGATAACTACTATTATAAGTAGTATAAATATCCATATAAGGAACATAATAACTACATTTGGTAGTATAAGAACTTTTAACATCTATTTTTATTTCATTTGCTTCATTTACTTTTTCTTCAGGAATTTTCAAATATAAATTTTTATCAGATATTTCTTTTCCTATTACATTATCTAAAGAACCAAGTGATGTCGTTATAATAGCGCCTTCTATTTCTTTATTAATAGAAGGAACATATTTAGTAGCAGAACCATTCATTGTAACTTCTAATTGCGCAGTATAGTAACCATTTAAAAGTTTAAATTCATTATCAACTTGTTTAATGCTAATTGAAGCATTTTCATCATCTACTGCATTTTTATTATTACTATCACAAAAACCTGATTTATAAGAATATCTTGAACACTTAAAACTAGAATCACTATAATAATGAATGTATCTTATACGATTATGATATGCAGTTGTTCCAGATGAACTTCCCTTATAATATACAAAAGCACAAGCAGGCCCCTCATATATTGTTTTTTGATAATAATAACTACAACCATTACAAGCCGCTAAACCATGATCAACACAATATATTCTAGTATTATTAGTATTATCATACAATTCCACAATTGTAGACTCACCATAAGGATCAAATGTAGAATAATCTGTTTTTTTAGTTATAGAAACACTCATAGCATCAACAGATAAAGGCAACAACATTAAAAACAACAAAATAATTATTTTTTTCATTTTCATAAAAACACCTTCATATCGTTAGTATTATATATAATATTATATCATATATTTAATAGATGTAAATATGTTTCAAGACAAAAAAACTATAGATTTCCTTAAAAATCTATAGTTTAAATATTATTTTTTCTTCTTTTCTTTTACTTTTTCTCCAAAGAATTCTTTTTTAGCTTTAACAACTAGTGGACTTAAGATAAGTAACCCAATTAAGTTTGGTATTGCCATGAAACCATTTACTGTATCTGCTAAATCCCAAACAAGTTCTAAACTTGTTGTAGCCCCTACTACAATGAATACTAACCATAAAGCACGAACTACGAATTTGCTTTTTTCTCCAAATAAGAACTGTGCACATTCTTCACAAATATATCCTGCTGATGTAAGACATGTAAATGAAAATAAGAATGTTACTATTAAAATTAAATAACTTCCCACCTCACCTGGTAAAACTTTATTAAATGCAAGCATCATAAGTGCAGAACCACTTTCTCCACTTGTCCAAGCCCCACTTAACACAATAATAAGTCCAGAAATAGTACAAATTATAATTGTATCTATAAATATTTCAACTGGTGCCCATAATGCTTGTTCAACTGGTTTATCTACTTGCGCTGGCCCATGTGTAATAGCGGCAGACCCAAGACCTGCTTCATTTGAATACATACCTCTAGCAAAACCATATCTAATTATTTGAGCTACACTTGCCCCTAAGAAACCTCCTGCAGCAGCTTGTGGAGTAAATGCACTCTTAATAATTGTAACAAATGCATTTGGAACTGCTTCTATATTTAAAACTATAATAACAATTCCTACTAATACATAGAAAATTCCCATAAATGGCACTACTGTTTGACTAAACTTACCTAATCTTTTTACACCACCAAATATTACAACACCTACTATTACTGCTAAAATTATTCCTATTAAAAGTGGTGAAACCTCCCATTTAGCATTAATCGCTTCTACAATAGTATTAGTATCAACCATCGCAACTATTACTATGTAAGATATAACAGCCATAATTGCATAAAATCCTGCTAAAAACTTACTTCTAACCCCATCTCTTAAAAAATACATAGCTCCTGAACTATAAGTTCCATCTTTATCTTTTTTTCTAAATAATATACCTAAAGTTATTTCTGCAAATTTTGTTGCCATTCCAAAGAATGCTGCAACCCACATCCAAACAAGCGCCCCTGGTCCTGCTGCTGCTACAGCTGTAGCAACACCTGCAATGTTTCCAGAACCAACTATTCCTCCAAGCGCTACTAAAGATGCTTGAAATGAAGAAATATCTCCTTTTTTCTTATCCTTATTCTTATTAAATATTTTTTCTTTAATATTTTTAAATATTGCTTTAATTTTAGTTATTTGGAAAAAACCTAGTCTTATACTAAAAAATATTCCCGTTCCAAGTAATAAAACAATCATTGGAACTCCCCAAATAAAATCATTAATAATTCCATTATATTTTTCAATTACTTCAATCATTTTCTTCTCCTTTATAAATTACATCATCTATATATAAACCACATCCGGGAACACATTTTTTATTATGATATAATCCTTTATTTTCTAGTATCTTAGTAATTTCAGATACATCTTTTTTAAATGTTCCTATTTCAATTAATGCTCCTACTATATTACGAACCATTTTTCTTAAAAAACCGTCACCAGTCATGGTAATTTTTATTATACCTTGATTTTCTACTATCTTGCAACTATAAATTGTTCTAATGCAGTTTTCTTTTTCCTTTTCATTAAAACAAAAACCACGAAAATCATGTTCTCCAATCAAAAGATTCGCACCTTCCCTCATTTTCCCAATATCAAGTTTTTGACAATATTGATATATATAATTTCTCTTAATTGGATCAAATTCTAAAGTATTAATATAATAAGAATATGTTTTATTTAAAACATCATATCTAGCATGAAAATTATTCTCTACTACTTTAATATCTTTAATATATATTTCACCACTTAAACTTTTATTTAAAAATTTTTTTATTCCATATAATGTAGCTTTTATATCTAAATCAAAATGAGCTTTTTGAGCTAAAGCATGAACACCCTTATCTGTTCTACCAGAAGAAACTAATTCTACTTTTTTATTGTTATTTAATTTAGTTAAAACATCTTCAATAGATCCTTGAACTGTCTTTAAACCTCTTTGTCTTTGATAACCGCAAAAAGATGACCCATCATAAGAAAAAGTTATTAAATATCTCATTTTTTCTTTTTCCTTTGTATATTATAAGTTATCTTTAATAATAATTTAGTAGGCAAAAGTTTACTAAAAAACACTCCAAATTTAGTTGATTTACCAGGAATAATTATAAGTTTATTATTAAACATTTTATCAATGCCATATTTAGCAACATACTCTGCACTTAAAGACTTTAAATTAAATTCTACATTTGCTACTTTATTAAAATTAGTATCAACAGGACCAGGACATAATAAAGAAACCTTAACATTAGATTTATTTCTTCTTAATTCTTCATATATAGCCAAAGTAAAATTAACTATATAACTTTTAGTAGCATAATAAGTGCTCATCAAAGGTCCACCTTTTAAAAGTCCTGCACTTGATGCAACATTTAAAATATATCCTTTATTTTTCTTTACCATATCTTTCAAAAACAATCTAGTAAGCAAATGAACTGCTTTTATATTAACATCAATCATATTAAGTTCTGTTATTATATCTACTTCCTTATAGTCTCCAAAAAGACCAAAACCTGCATTATTAATTAAAATATCTATATCATCATTTCTTACAAGTAAATATAAATCTTTTACTTTCTTTTCATCAGATAAATCAACCACTACTACTTTAGTTTTAGTTTGTAAACTTTTTTGAAGTTCTTCTAACTTTTCCTTATCTTTAGCCACTAATATAAGTTCATGTCCTAATTCACTTAAATAAATAGCCATTTCTTTTCCTATTCCAGAAGATGCTCCAGTAATTAATGCTTTCATAACATCAACTCCCCTTTAAATATAACAAATTTTTAAGGTTTTTTAAAGAAATATGTGTAAAACAAGTGTAAAAAAACAAAAAAAACTTAATCACTTGATTAAATTATTTATTACTCTTCTACTAAAACATCTTTTTTATTTTATAAATCTGTTTCTACTTTCTTTTTCAATTTGTTTCAAACTTTTATCAGGGGTTGGCAAATCCTCTGGCATAGTCCCACCTAGTTCTTCGATTGCCTTCCTAACCGTCTTTCCTACCTTATAGTGAGTATTTGTTGCATTTTGTTCATTAGGTTCTTCCTGTTTTTCTAACAATGCTTCAGTTTGTGTAATTCTAAATATGTTAGCACCTAATTCAGCGCTACCCATATTGTCAAGTATATCTTCTCTATATCTTAATCCTTTCCTCTTTGCAATGTCATCTGCAGTCTCACCATTATATAAACCTTTATAACCTGCATTCGTAAATCTATCAAAGTTTTTTACACCCTTTTCCTTAGCAATTTTATATAAAATTTTATTGCCATCCCTTGTTTGTTTTCTTCTATATAACCTTTTTTCATCTTCTGTTAACTTACTATACTCTTCTTCTGTTAATTCCATCTTTCTAGTTTGAACTGCAAAATAAGTTTGTCCTAAAGCTACTGCCTTAAATTTAGGATTTGCATTTTGCACTATCAAATAACAAGCATATCTACTTAATTTATAATCAATTATTGGTTTAGTAGTAGAACCAGCTGATACGATTTTGGTGTTTACACCAAAATGGGAATTAATACTGTTATTACTTTGAGAGCACGAAACTTGTGCTTTTTCTATGACCGCCGAAAAATATCTCCACTCTTTATAACCTAGAATTTGTTGTAATTCTCTTGCTTCCCAATATTCATGTCCATTTTTATCAATATGCTTAATGCTTTCAAAAATACTATTACTAATTTCTAATTCACTCATATTTTTTCACTCCAATCTTAATTATATTTTTTCATTTTTAGTTACCTCCTATATATATAATTCGCAAACCACATCCTTTTCACCTAGAAAAAATAAAATTTTTCAAAATAAAAAAACCTAATCAATTGATTAAGTTCTTTTTTATTCACCTACTAAAACATCTTTTAATAATTTAAAATATAACTTAAAAATACTAATTTTACTTACATCTCTATCAGATAATAAATTAACCTCTCTTATTACTTTACCATTATCTAAAACATTAAGTATTCCTACTTTATCATACTTTTTAATCGGATAATTTAAAGCATTTATTTTGATTTCATAATTATATTCTTTTTTTTCTTCAGTTTTCTTTTTTATTATAGAAATATCCTCTTCTACTAATAATTTTATTTTTTGTTCATTAGCCTTATCTAAAGATGTTTCTCCTACTACATCTTTCTTTTTATATAAAACATCTGCTTCATATTGATTAAAACCATAATCTAAAAGATTCATTGTTTCACTATTTCTAAAAGTGCTATCTTCATATCCTAGAGAAACTGCAATTAACCTTAACCCATTTCTTTTAGCAGTTACTGCAATACATCTTCCTGCTTCATCATCAAAACCTGTTTTTAGTCCATCTGCACCTTCATAAAAACGAACCAATTTATTAGTATTAGAAATCCAAGTTTTATTATCAGTATTTTCTCTTATATAATCTTCATATACACTAGTAAAATCTAAAACCTTATCATATTTTATAAGATTTTGAGCTATTATTGCCATATCATAAGCACTAGAATATTGGTCTTCTTCATCTAGACCAGTAGAATTTTTAAAATATGTATTTTTTAATCCTAGTTCTTTAGCTTTTTGATTCATCTGCTTAACAAAAGCTTCCTCAGTGCCCGCCAAACGTTCTGCCATTAGAACCATAGCATCATTAGCAGAAGCCATCGTTATTCCCTTAATTAAATCATTTACTGAAATTTTTTCCCCTTCTTCAAGCCAAATTTGACTTCCGCCCATTTCTTTAGCAGTCTTACTTGTTGTTAATACTTCATCTAACTTTAAACCGCCTTTTTCAATATTATCAAAAATTAAAATTAATCCCATCATTTTTGTAAGTGACGCAACAGATCTTTTATCATTTGCATTTTTATTATATAGAATTTTACCAGTAGATTCTTCAATTAAAATAGCACTTTTAGCACCCGGAGTTATATTTGCATATTCTTCTTCTGCACTTACAAAACAAGGAAATAAACCAAATATTAAAAAAAGTATCAATAACTTATTTATAAATTTTTTCATAAAACACCTCAATTATTTCTATGTTAACTTGTCAAAAATTATACTATTTTATCTTTAAATAAATATTATTAAGTGATAAGATAATTGTAGGTGATTAAATGAAAAAAAACTTTAGTATTATATTACTAATTATATCCATTATTCTAATTGGATTTATACTATATTCCTGTAAAAAAGAATTAAAAGAAGACCTTATAGATAATAATCCAATAAAAGATAATAATATTAATGATCCATATCAAGAATATAAAAAAATAAAAGGATTCAAACTTCATAATTTAGATAGATACATTAAATATAAAGAAAAAAACAAAGATCTTAGTTATGAAAAAGCAATAACTTATGTAAATATTGGTTTAGATTATGAATTTTATAGTTATATAAATGATGCAGATCTAACAAAAGATAATTTAATTCTTATGAATAAATATTTAAAATTAGATGAAGATTATGAACCGGATGATTTAGAAGAAATAAGTAGCGAGTTTTTTATAAATGGTAATTATTATGTTAGAAAATTAAGAAAAGATGCTAAAGAATCATTTGAAAAACTCTGCATAGATGCTTTAAAAGATGGTTATAACATCTATGGACAATCTGCTTATAGGCCTTATGAAATGCAAAAAAAACTATATGACAGTGCCGTATCTCTAGGAGGAATAGAATATGCAGATAGTGATACAGCAAGACCCGGGCACTCTGAACATCAAACTGGACTTGCAATAGACGTATCAAGCACAAAAAACGGCAATATGATGAATTTTGAAAATACCTCTTCATTTAAATGGATGAAAAAAAATGCCCACAAATATGGATTTATTTTAAGATACACAAAAGGATATGAAAATATCCACGGATATATTTATGAACCATGGCATTACAGATATGTAGGAATAGAAGTTGCAACAGATATGCATGATAACTATCCAAACATGACATATGAAGAATACTATTATAAATTTATAGAAAATTAAAAAGAAAGATAAAACTTTCTTTTTTTATATTATTCTGGATAACCTGTTGTTATTGTTATAGGATTATATGTTATTGAATCAATTGTATAACTTGGCACTGTTCCTGTTACAAAAGGAGATTCATTATTAAATATTACATTTTTAGTTGCGCTGTTCCATTTAAAAGCTTTGTCTGAGTTATTATAAATAACTGTTAAATTTGGATTATCTACATATGTTTTTCCATTTGACGTAAACGTTCTGTTTGATGAGCTAAATGCAGCCGTTCCTATTCCTGTCGATGCTGTAAGATTAGAGTTTTCTCCAATTACTACATAACTTAGGTTGTTCCAAGAAAATGCACCATTTCCTATGGTTGTGACACTATCAGGAATGGCTACACTTGTGAGGTTGTTAGAATCAAATGCAGAGCCTCCTATTGTTGTGACACTATTTGGGATGACTACACTTGTGAGGTTGTTAGAAGAAAATGCAGCGACTCCGATAGTTGTGACGCTATTACCTAGGGTTAAACTTGTGAGGTTGTTAAATGCAAATGCAAAGTTTCCGATGGTTGTGACATTATCAGGAATGACTACACTTGTGAGGTTGTTAGATTGAAATGCACCTTCTCCGATGGTTGTGACACTATCTGGAATGACTACACTTGTGAGGTTGTTATTATGAAATGCACCCAATCCGATGATTGTGACACTATTTGGGATTTCTACACTTGTGAGGTTGTTATAAGAAAATGCAGAGTCTCCAATGGTTGTGACGCTATTTGGAATAATTACACTTGTGAGGTTGTTATAAGAAAATGCACTATTTCCGATAGTTGTGACGCTATTTGGGATGGTTACACTTGTGAGGTTGTTATTAGAAAATGCAGAGTCTCCTATGGTTGTGACGCTATTTGGAATAATTACACTTGTGAGATTGTTAGAAGCAAATGCAGCGTTTCCGATGGTTGTGACAACATATTGTTCTTCACTCATAGTTAGTTCTACCATTCCTGTATCTTTTAATATTGGGCCAAACAAACCAGACATTGAGGAATCAGAAAACATTAATTCTAATGTCATACCCTCTACTTCTCCACCATTACATAATGTAGTTGCACTTGTTTCATCTAATCCACCTTGATCTGACATCCAAACATCAATACATTTACCTATTGCATCTGTTGTTGGTTCTTCTACTAATGTATATGATGAAATAGGAAGTTTGTCTGGTATTACTACATCTGTTCCACATGATATATCATATCCACTTAATATTGCAGTATTAGTAGTTTCATCAAGTGTTACACTAAAGCATGTTTCTGGTGTTGTATATCGGACGTTATATCCATGACTATTTATATTAATTCTAAATTTATATTGATTCTTTGTTGATGAAGTCCAGCTACTTGCATTTACATTATAATCTATCCATGCTCTTAATCTATAGTTTGTTGTTACACTTTCTATATTTGATTTATGATTATGACTTGTATAATATAACATTTTATTGTTTTCATTATTTGTTGATGTTCCTAAATCATCTATTAATAATGGTTCTACTACTGATTTATTTGCACTTCTATTTTCTAAGTATACTTTTATTTGATCATTAGATAACTGTGTATATCCAGAATCTACAGAAAGTGGTTCTAATTCTATTTCATAATATACTGGTGTATCTACATCATATACACTATCTAAGTTTGTTGTAACTGAAAAATCAAAGTATTTATCTAATACTTTACCTTCTACATCTCCCATAGGAAGTGCATTTGTTATATTTAT
>JAZNOG010000009.1:0-4077 GCA_045580645.1 Bacilli bacterium | reverse complement strand
CCCTATTGAAATAGCTAATAGTGGTAAAGTTAATGGTAAGAGATATTTATCTGATAGTATAGGATGTACTAATAAATGGTCTATATGTGAAACTGCTAATGGTATTTACTTTATAGATGATGAAACAAAAGGTATATTCTTATTTAATGGTCAACTTAATAATATCTCTGATAAGTTTGGTTTTCATTCTTGGATAAACAAATCTTCAAAAAGTATTAGTATATGGAATCCTATAGATTTCAATAGCTTCATTAGTTACTATGATAAAACTAATGGTGATGTATTCTTTATTAGCAAAGATGAATGCTTAGCATTCTCAGAACCATTAGGACAATTCAGTTCTTTCTATAGCTATGAAAATACACCATACTTTGTTAATATAAAGGATATGGGACTATGGATTAGAGACGGAAGATTATGGTTACATAATGAAGGTGATTATAATATGTTCTTTGGTAATTATCAACCATTCTATACTACTGTAATAGCTAATCCTGATATGAATAAAGATAAAGTATTTAATAATATTGAATTCAGGTCAGATAGTTGGGATGAAAGAGGGTACTTAGTTAATAATACTTTTGATACTTTAGAAGTATGGAATGAATACCAACAAGGTATTACTTCATTAGATAATATTCCAGGAAGACCTTCAAGTTTAAAGAAAAAGTTTAGAGTATGGAGAGCTAATATTCCTAGAGACATAAATAATATGAGGGATAGAATAAGAAATCCTTGGGTATATATTAAATTATCTAAGAATCGCGAAAACACAGATAAGACTATACTACATGACTTGGTAGTACATTACTTTGAATAATTAATAGGGTAATAAGCTAAATGCTTGTTACCCTATAATTTTTTAGATAATAATCTTGTGTAATTCAAATACTTTATTTATCTTTGCAAGTAAAATAATATGATATGGCTAAAAGAAAAGTTATAAGAAATACTAACAGTCCTTCTGATGGTGGAGACACTAATTCAGGTGAAAATAATGGAAATAGTAAAGGTCCTAATTTCTTTTCTAAAGTATCTGATTTTTTAGAATTAGGAGATACTTTTTCTAAAGAAAATATCGGCACAATGTTAAAGAGTGGTATTGGTAGTGGAATAGGTAGTGCTGTTGGAAGTATTGCAGGTGGTGCTATTGCAGGAGGACTTGAATCAGGTGCTGGAAGTGCTATTAGTAACATTGGAGGTACTATTGGTGGTGCTATTGGTGCAGTTAATCCTGTTTTAGGAGGACTAGTCTCTTTAGGTTCTGGTGTAATTGGAGGAGTTACTAATGCTTTATTTGGTTCTAAATTAAATAAAGAAAATATTGCAGGAATAGAAAGTGCCAATAAGGGAATGAATACTCTTATGGTAGATAGTAGTAACTTTGATACTATTGAAAACCAATGGGGTACTCAAAACTTTGGTTCTGACTTTTCTAGGTCTGATATAGGTAAAGACGGATGGTTTAGTAATAAAGCTAAAAATAAATTTAAAGAATTACAAAAGCAACAAGGTATTGCAAGAAATAGAGCATTGACTGCATTTGAAAATGCAGCAGAATCAGCTGATACTCAATCAGATTTAAATATATTAAGTAATTTTGCTGCTTATGGAGGTCCTCTTGATATATGGGGATATGGAGGAGGTGCTATAGGATATGAATTGGCTAAAGAAAATTTAGGTATTAGAGAAATGAAAGCACTTAATGAAAGTAAATTAACTTCACTTCCCAACTCATTTAGTTCTCCAGAATTAAATACATTTGCTAGGGGAGGAAGAATACATATTAAACCTGAAAACAGAGGTAAATTTACAGAATACTGTGGTGGTAAAGTTACTTCTGAATGTATTGCTAAAGGTAAGAGAAGTAGTGACCCTGCTGTAAGAAAGAGAGCTACCTTTGCAGCTAATGCTAGGAAATGGAAACATGCAGATGGTGGACAACTATTTACCAATGGTGTAACTATGATTGGAAATGGTGGCACACATGAACAAAATCCTATGGAAGGTGTTCCAATGGGAATAGACCCACAAGGTATTCCTAACTTAGTAGAAGAAGGAGAAGTGATATTTAATGACTATGTATTTAGTAATAGATTAAATGTACCTGATGCTGTGAGAGAAAAATATAAATTAAGAGGTAATAAGCAACTTACATTTGCTGATGCTGCAAAACAAATACAGAAAGAAAGTGAAGAAAGGCCTAATGACCCTATCAGTAAAAGAGGATTAGAAAGTGCTATGTTAAGATTACAACAAGCACAAGAAGCTGTAAGAGAAGAAAAGCAAGCTAGTCAAGAAGGTAGAGAATATGCTCATGGTGGTAAAATGGGTATCTTATTTGATGGTTTAGGAGAAGATAGTAATTGGTTATATACACCATTTGGTTCTCCTACAAGAGAAGATATTTTAATGGAAATGGAAGAGACTTATCCATTTTTGAAGGGAGAAGAAATGTCTATAGCCCCTATAGTAAGAGGAGCAGGTATTTCTGATACTAATACTGGTACTGATAGTAAATCTTCTAGGAATTTATCTTGGCTAAGATACGCTCCTGTAGTAGGAGCTGCAATAGGTTTAGGACAAAATCTATTAAGTAAACCAGATTACTCTAATGCAGATGCTATTCTTGCAGCAGCAGAAAAAGCAGGTACTTATACTCCAGTAGGATTTGACCCAATAGGTAACTACTTACAATATAATCCATTAGATAGAAACTTCTATATTAATAAGCTTAATGCACAGGCTGGAGCTACTAGAAGAGCTATTATGAATACTTCAAGTCCTGCAAGAAATGCAGCTTTATTAGCAGCAGACTATAATGCTCAAGGTAAATTAGGAGACCTTGCAAGACAAGCTGAAGAATATAACTTAGCACAAAGACAAGCAGTAGAAACATTTAATAGAGCTACTAATATGGCTAATGCAGAAATGGGATTAAAGGCTGCAATAGCAAATCAGGAAGCTGCATTGAATGCTGGTAGAACTAGACTAAGTGGCACTGCTCAAGCTATGGCTATGAGAGATAAAATAGCTGCAAGAAGAGGTGCTAGTATGAGTGCTAATCTTACTAATCTATTTGATTCATTAGGTAATATAGGAATTGATGAAATGAATAGAGCAGATAGAGACTTCTATATAAAACATGTTATGGGAGCTAATCTTCCTTTAGAAGAATATAGAAGATTATATGGTCTGGATGCAGCAAAGAAAGAAGCTAAGAAAAGAGGATATACTGATAATGAAATAACAAAGCTCTTTAAAACAAATAAGGAGAAGAGAGGAGGCTTTATATACTAATATGGCAAATTATAGTTTAGTTATAAATAGTAAATTCCAACCTTTCTCTTTTGAAAGATATATTCAACCATATCAAATGTATGGTGAAGCATATAAAGAAGTAGAAAATGCTTTAGGAGAATTAGCAACTAAAGCTAGTGTATGGGAAGAAATGGCTAATGAGCAGACAGACCCTTATGCCTATAAAATGTATAAATCCTATGCAGATGACTTGAATGCACAAGCAGACCTTCTAGCAAAAGAAGGTCTCAATGCTACAAGTAGAAGGGGAATGCTTAATATGAGAGCAAGATACAGTAAGGAAATTACTCCTATTGAGCAAGCTTATACATTAAGACAGAAGCAAGCAGAAGAACAACAAAAAGCACTTCTTCAAGACCCTACATTAATGTTAAGTAGAAGAGCTTCAACTACAAGTCTTGATGATTATATAAGGAATCCTCAGTTAGCTTATGAGCCTCAATCTGGAGCATTAATAACTAAAAGAGTAGCTGAGGAACTTAAGAACTATAAAAATACTTTATTAAGAAGTGGAGATTGGAAATCTACAGCTTCTGGTCAGCTATTAGAAAGAAGAAAATCTACAGGTCTTACAAGAGAAGACCTTGTTATGATTATGGAGAATCCAAATGCTTTTCCAGAAATACATCAGTTAATAGAAAATGTAATAAATACTACTGGAATAAGAAATTGGAATGACCAACACTCATTAGATAAAGCTTATGAATATGCTTATGAAGCTTTGCCTGCTGGTTTAGGAAAAGAAGATATTGAGGT
>JAZNOG010000008.1:0-9425 GCA_045580645.1 Bacilli bacterium | reverse complement strand
TAGTGATTATTCACAAATTGAACTTAGAATTTTTGCGCATATGTCTGGTGCTGAGAACTTAATTGAAGCATTTGTTAATGATATGGATATTCATACTAAAACTGCAATGGATATATATAATGTTAAAAAAGAAGAAGTTACTTCCTTAATGAGAAGAAATGCAAAAGCAGTAAATTTTGGTATTATTTATGGAATAAGTAGTTTTGGTTTATCTGAAGATTTAAAAGTAGATGTAAAAGAAGCAAAAGTTTTCTTAGATAATTATTTAAACACTTTTCCAGGTATAAAAGATTATATGGACAGTATAAGAAAAGATGCTTATGAAAAAGGATATGTTAAAACTTTATTTGGAAGAAAAAGAGTTATTGATGAACTTACAAGTGGAAACTTTATGGTAAGGAGTCAAGGGGAAAGAATGGCTTTAAATACACCTATTCAGGGGACAAGTGCAGATATACTTAAAAAGGCAATGATTGAAATATATGATGAATTCAATAAAAGAAATTTAAAGTCAAAAATGATTATTCAAGTTCACGATGAATTATTATTTGATGTAAGAATAGAGGAAGAGGAAGAAGTATTAGAAATAATAAAAAATATTATGGAAAATACATATAAGTTAGATGTGCCTTTAAAAGTAGAAATAGGTAAAGGTAATAATTGGTATGAGGCTAAATAATAACATAAGGGGGAATAAATATGCCCGAACTACCTGAAGTTGAAACTGTTAGACGTGCTTTAGAAAGAAAATTAAAAAATAAAATAATTTATGATATAAATATTATTTATCCTAATATATTTGAAGGACAAGATATTTCTTTAGTTAAAGAAAAAATTGTAAAGCAAAAAATAAATGAAATACAAAGAAGAGGCAAGTGGTTAATGTTTTTATTAGATGATTATTATTTGCTTAGTCATTTGAGAATGGAAGGAAAATATTTTTATAGGGATTTTAAAGATAATATAAATAAGCATGAACATGTAATCTTTAATATAAACAATGAATTTGAACTTAGATATCAAGATGTTCGTAAATTTGGAAAAATGTATTTAGTAGAAAAAGATAAAATAAACGAAGAAACTCATTTATCTAAGTTGGGTCTTGAAGTATGGGATGAAAAAATGACTGTTTCTTATTTAAAAGAAAAATTTAAGAACAAAAATTTACCTATAAAAACAGTTTTATTAGATCAAGAAATAATTTTAGGAATAGGTAATATCTATGCAGATGAAATATTATTTTTATCTAAAATAAATCCTTATATTAAAGCAAAAGATTTAGATGAAGATAAACTTTTAAATATAATAAATAATACTAAAATTGTTTTGGAAAAAGCTATTGAAAAGGGAGGAACCACTATTAGGAGTTATACATCAGAAGAAGGAATAAGTGGTAGGTTTCAAAATGATTTATATGTTCATCAAAGAGAAAAAGAGAAATGTTATGAGTGTGGTAATATAATAATAAAAGTAAAAATAGGTGGAAGAGGAACATATTATTGTAATTGTTGTCAAAAACAATATAAAACTATATAAATCAATATTTACTAAAAATTAAAGATATGGTAAACTTAACTTAAGAATAAACCATATTTTTTTGTATGGAAGAAGGAGTAAAGGGAAATGAAAGAAAAAATGAATAAATTCTTAAGAAAAATAAGAGATAAAGAAAATCTTAAAAAAGTTTTACCCGTAGTATTAGTAATTATTTTGTTAATAATGGTAACAGGAATAACATATGCAATAGCAACATATACGCGAACTGGTGGAATAAATACTATAACAACAGGAAACATTTCGATGAGTTTTACAGAAAGTACAAACGTAATTAGTTTAAAGAATGAACTACCAAAAAGTGATATAGAAGGAGTAGGACAAGAAAAATACTTTGATTTTTCTGTTACATCAAACTTAACAACAGAAGTAAATCACAATATTTATTATGAAATAAGTATTGAACCATTAACTGCTTCATTAGAGACATTGTCAATGTATAAAGCAGTAGAAAATCCAAGTGAGGAAGCAACAGAAACTTGCGAAACATATTTAATTGAAGAATTTGGAATGAATAAAGAATTTTTATATGAGATATGTTCTGGAGGAAAATCTGTTGATGGATTTTCTATGCAGGATTTAATTGATGATAATATACTTTCAAGTGGTCAACTAAAATATCTAACAGAAATAGGTGTTGTTGAACTTCCTGATAATGAACTAATAAAAATGGATCGTTTTAAAAAATATGTAGTAACAGATAATATAACATCAGAAATGACTGAAGCTTGTGAAACATACCTTATTGATGACATAGGATGGTGGAGTGCTGATAATATAGGAGAATACTGTATTGGCGGAAAAGATACTTACGGAGATACAATCCAAGATTATATTGATAATGATTCGTATGATTATGATCAACTAACATATTTAACAGAAACAATAGGAATAATAGAAAAAAAAGAAAATTATTCAAATAATGAGTTAGCTTTTAAAGTGACAGAAAACATAACAGAACCAATGAAAAAAGCTTGCGAAACATATTTAATTGAAGAATTTGGAATGAATAAAGAACTTTTATATGAGATATGTTCTGGAGGAGAAGATGTTGATGGATTTTCTATTCAGGATTTAATTGATTACAATTACCTTTATGATTATCAATTAACATATTTAACAGAAACAATAGGAATAATAGATAGTAATAATATAACAACGGATGAAGGATATGAGGCCTTATCAAATAGTAAGATAAAAATATATTTAGAAAATAAAGATACAAATAATGTGTTAATAGATTCAATATTAATTAGTGATTTAAACACTTCTAGTTATGACAAAAAAAGTCTTACATTACATAGTGCGACAAATACACATTCATCAGAAGTAGAAAGTATAACAACAAATTATAGATTAAGAGCATGGATAGATTATGATGTAGATTCAAGTACATGGAATAATACAAATAAATTTGAATACAAATTTAGAATAAACGTAAATAGTTATTCTAAACATGTAGAAGCAGTAAAATCAACACCTGAGTATTGTTTTAGTACTGAACCAAAAATAGAAGAAAAATCTAATATTATTGACTCAAAGGATTATTCTTATGGAATGAGATCATTATCAACAATAAAACCATTAACAACCGGAACAGGAATATATGACTATTATTGTTATGAAGGAAATAGTTATGGATATGAAACAATAACAGATGTAGTAATACCAGATAGTGTCACATCAATAGAAGTTGGTGCATTTAGTGAAAAGAACCTCACAAGTATAACTATTCCTGATAGTGTCACAACCATCGGAGCACATGCATTTTCTTCTAACAACCTCACAAGTGTAGTTATCCCAGATAGTGTCACAACCATCAGAAACTGGGCATTTGAATCTAACAACCTCACAAGTGTAGTAATTCCAGATAGTGTAACAAGCATTGGAAGTCAAGCATTTAATTATAACAACCTCACAAGTATTATAGTCGATAGTAATAACAAAAAATATGATAGCAGGAATAATTCAAATGCAATTATAGAAACTGCAACAAACAAATTATTATTAGGTTGCAAGAATACAATCATCCCCAATAGTGTTACAAGCATCGGAGAATATGCATTTTATTCTAACAACCTCAAAAGTATAGAAATCCCAGATAGTGTTACAACCATAGGAAACTATGCATTTAATTCTAGCAACCTCAAAAGTATAGAAATCCCAGATAGTGTTACAACCATAGGAGAGTCTGCATTTTCTGATAACAACCTCACAAGTATAGAAATCCCAAATAGTGTAACATACATAGGAAAATTGGCATTTGCACATAACAACCTCACAAGTGTAGTAATTCCAGATAGTGTAACATACATTGGAAGTCGAGCATTTGAATCTACCAACCTCACAAGCGTAACCATCGGAAATAGTGTTCAAACCATCGAAACGGAAGCATTTTATAATAACAACCTTACAAGTGTAGTCATTCCAGATAGTGTCACAACCATCGGATACATGGCATTTTATAATAACAACCTAACAAGTGTAAAAATAAAAGGAAAATCATCATCAAGTGGATTTGCTACATATGGGATGTCTATATGGGGCTGGGCACCAGATTATACTGATGCAAATATAACATGGAATTATACTGAATAATTTGGTTTACATTTACTTTACAAAAAAACATAAAGAGTTGAAAAACTCTTGTTTTTTTTGTATAATTTACTTGGAGAGAGTAATATGAGTATATATGATTTAACAATTGAAGAATTAGAGAATTATTTATTAGAAAAGACGCATAAAAAATATCGTGCTGGTCAGATATTTGAATGGCTTTACGAGAAAAGAGTAGATAGTTTTTCTTTAATGACTAATTTAAGTAAAGAACTTATTTCTATGTTAGAAAGTAATTTTATTATAGATCATCCTTCTATTGAAAAAGAAGAAATAGATGTTGATGTAAACAAATACTTATTTAAATTAAGTGATAATGAATATATTGAAAGTGTATTAATGAATCATAATTATGGTTTAAGTTTATGTATTTCTAGTCAAGTAGGTTGTAATATGGCTTGTTCTTTTTGTGAAAGTGGAAGGCTTAAAAAGAGAAGAAATCTTCTTGCTAGTGAAATGTTACTTCAAATAATGGAAATAGAAAAGAAAATAAATAAAAGAATATCACATATTGTTATTATGGGTATTGGAGAACCTTTTGATAATTTTGATAATATTGTAAAATTTATAAAAATAGCAAATCATCATAAGGGGTTAAACATAGGTTCTCGTCATATTACTGTATCAACTTGTGGAATTATACCAAAGATAAAGGAATTTGCATCTTTACCATATCAAGTAAATTTAGCAATTTCTCTTCATGCTCCAAATGATGAACTTAGAAGCAAACTTATGCCAATTAATAAGGCATATCCTTTAAAAGATTTAATTGAAGCTATTAAGGAATATATAAAAATAACTAACAGAAGAGTAACTTTTGAATATATATTGCTTAATGATATAAACGATAAAGATGAACATGCATACGAACTTTGTAAGTTAATTAAAGGAATGAATGCTTATGTTAATTTAATTCCATATAATGAAAATAGTAATATTTTATATAAAAGAAGTTCTAAAACCCAAATAATGCGTTTTTATGATATAATAAAAAAAGAGAATATAAATGTTACCATTAGAAGAGAATTTGGTTCAAATATCTCTGCAGCATGTGGTCAACTAAGATCTAAAAAGGAGGAATAGGATGGAAACATTTTATTTAACAGATACGGGTATGGTTCGTGAGCATAATGAAGATAGCGTTATCATCTTAAAAAATAATGAAGGCAATTATCTTATGGCTGTTGCAGATGGTATGGGTGGTCATAAAGCTGGAGAGGTTGCATCTTCTATTGCAATTAGTTATTTAGGGAAACACTTTAATGAAACATTTTTTAAAATGAGCAAAGTAGACGCTACTATGTGGATGAGAACTAGTGCAGAAGAGATAAATAGTTTAATTTTTAGATATACTGAAGAACATCCTGAAAGTAAAGGAATGGGAACAACTTTAGTTATGGCTATAATTACTAATGATTATATATTATTTGGTAATATTGGGGATTCGTCTGGATATGTAATGAAGGATGAAAAACTTCATAAAGTAACATATGATCATACTTTAGTAAATTTACTTGTTAGTGCAGGGGAATTAACACAGGAAGAGGCAAAAAATCATCCTAAAAAGAATATTTTAATGAATGCTTTAGGGATAAATGATCCTGTAGAAATAGATATATTTGATTGTAATATGGATATAAATTCTATAATGTTGTGTTCAGATGGGCTTACAACTATGCTACTTGATGAACATATAGAGAAAGTTTTAAATTCAGAATTTGATACTGAAGAAAAAGTAATAAGACTAATTAAAAAAGCAAATAATAGGGGTGGAAATGATAATATTTCAGTTGCTTATTTAGTAAGAAGTGAAGGGTGTGATAATAGATGATCGTAAAGGGGCAAAAAGTAAATGACCGATATGAAGTTATTAAAAGTATTGGTGATGGAGGAATGGCTAATGTATTTTTAGCTAAAGATACAATTTTAGATAGAAGTGTTGCTATTAAAGTATTACGTGGTGATTTATCAGGGGATGAAAAGTTTGTTAGAAGATTTCAAAGAGAGGCTCTATCAGCTTCGAGTCTTTCTCATCCAAATATAGTTCAAATTTATGACGTTGGGGAAGATAATGGTGATTACTTTATAGTAATGGAATATATTAAAGGTTTGACATTAAAACAATTAGTTAAAAAAAGAGGAAATTTAACAGTTGCAGAAGTTGTAGATATAATGCTTCAAATAACCAGTGCAATGGGTGTAGCGCATGATAGTTTAATAATTCATCGTGATTTAAAACCACAAAATGTTTTAATTGAAGATGATGGTGGTATTAAAATAACAGATTTTGGTATAGCAATGGCACTTAATGCAACACAACTTACTCAGACAAATTCTGCGATGGGTTCTGTTCATTATTTTCCACCAGAACAGGCAAATGGAAAAGGCGCTAGTTTAAAAAGCGATGTTTATTCTCTTGGGATTATGATGTATGAACTTTTAACTGGAACTCTTCCTTTTAGAGGAGATAATGCTGTAGAAATAGCATTAAAACATTTAAAAGAACCAATTCCGAGTATAAAAGATGAATTTCCAGATATTCCACAAAGTATAGAAAATATAGTTATAAGTGCAACTGCTAAAAATCCTAAAAATAGATATAGTAATGCTAATGAAATGCATAATGATTTATTAACAGCATTAAATAAAGAAAGAATAAATGAACCGAAAAGAAAATTAAGATATTCGGAAGGAAATTTAGAGGAAGTTGAAATTGCCTCTAATAACGATAATATAGATAATAGTTTTGTAAAGCAAATAAATGATGATGAAGATGGGAAAAATAAAAAAATAATTATTTTGTCTGCTATTTTTGGTGTTTTAGTTTTAGGACTTGCTTTTGCATTCTTAGTTTTACCAAATTTAACAAAAGTTCCTGATATTAAAATACCTGATGTATCAAATTTAACAGAAATAGAGGCAGAACAAAAATTAGAAGATTTAGGTTTAATAGTTAAGGCAGAAGTAGAAGAAAAACCATCAGATTTAACCCCTGAAGGAAAAGTAATAGAAACTTCTCCTTCAAAAGGAAGAACTGTAAAAAAAGGGACTGAAATAACTTTAATTGTATCTACTGGTGAAATGACATATGAAGTTGAAGATTATACAGATAAGAATTCTAATGAAATAAAAGGAAAACTTGAAGCCTATGGTATAAAAGTAAAAATTGAGCAAAAAGAAATAAAAGAAGAAGAAGGTAAAAAGCACGAAGAAGATGTTATTATTAGTCAATCAGTTGAACCAGGACAAATTCTAAAAAAAGATGATGAAATAATTTTATATGTTCCAAAAATAGAAGATAAATATCCTAATATAGTTAAAGAAGCTTGGAGTGTAGAGGAGACTAAGACTTGGGCAAATAAAAAGGGAATTAATTTGATAATTGAATATCAAGAAACAACTGATTACGATCCAGGAACTATAATTGATCAAAGCAGAAGTGAAGGTAGTTTAATTGTCAAAGGTGCTAATTTTACAATAACTGTTGCTAAAGAAAGAGTAGAAATACCTGAAGAACAAGAAGAACCTAATGAAAATAATGAAGAAAACGTAGAAGGAAATGAATAATGACAGGACAAATTATAAAAATATTAAAAGATAATTATGTAGTAAGTTATAAAAACAAGGAATATAACTGTGTATTAAGGGGAAAATTAAAAAATGAAAGCATAACTCCAAAAGTAGGGGATTATGTTTTCTTTGAATTAGAAAATAATTGTATATCTAAAATAATGCCAAGAAAAAATAGTTTGGATAGACCAAATGTTTCTAATATTGATCAAGCTTTGATTGTAACTGCTCTTAAGAAACCTAATTTTTCAGATAATTTATTGGATAAATTACTAATTATTTGCGAAAGTAATAATATAAAACCAGTTATATGTTTAACAAAGAAAGATTTATTAACGAAAAAAGAATATAAGGAATACAAAGGAATTATAAAATATTATAAGCAAATAGGATATAAGGTTCTTTTTAATACTAATTTATTTAAAATTAAAAGATTATTTAAAAATAAAACTACAGTTTTAACTGGACACACTGGAAGTGGAAAATCTACTTTAATGAATAAATTAAATAAAGAGTTAAATTTTGATACAAATGAAATTTCAGAAGCACTTGGAAGGGGAAAACATACTACTAGAAGTGTAACTTTAGTAGAAATGTATAAGGGAAAAGTTTTAGATACTCCTGGTTTTTCTGCTATTGATTTGACAAATTTAACAAATGAAGAAATAAAAGATAGTTTTAAGGAATTTAAGGAGATAAATTGTCCATATAAAGATTGTTTTCATACAAAGGAAAAAGATTGTGAAGTAAAAAACAGAGTAAATAAAGGGAAAATATTAAAAACAAGGTATGAAAATTATTTAAAATTTATAGAAAGAAGGTCTTTATGAAAGAAGTATCAACATCATTTTTATCAAATGAAAGTTCAAAAGATTTAATAAAAAAAATAAATGAAACCAAAACTAATTATATTCATTTTGATGTGATGGATGGAAAGTTCACAGAAAACAAATTTCTTTCTATTAAAGAATTGGAAGAGTTTTTAAAATTGTCTAAAAAGAATAATGATGTTCATTTAATGGTTAAAGATCCATCTAAATATATTAAAGTTTTATCTAGTTATAATATATCATATTTAACTGTGCATTATGAAATAAAAAATGTTGAAAAATATATAGATATGATAAAAAGTTGTGGGATAAAAGTAGGTGTTTCAATTAATCCAGATACAGATATTGAGAATATTTTTCCTCTTCTAGATAAAGTTAATTTAGTTTTGGTAATGAGTGTTTATCCAGGCAAATCTGGTCAAAAATTTATAGAAGAAGTAGTGGATAAAATAACAAAATTAAAACAAGAAATAATAAATAGAAAATTAAATGTTAAAATTTCAATTGATGGTGGAATATGTGAAGAAGTTTTAAAACATTTAAATGCTGTAGATATAGTAGTTAGTTCTTCATATGTTTTAAGTGATTTTAATAATATTGAGAAAATACAAGGATTATAAAAATGAATAAGAGAGTATTATATTATGATTTTTTAAAAGTTCTTGGAGTTATTTCTGTTATCTTAATTCATGTAATAAGTGAATTTTGGTATGATTTAAGTGTAAATAGTTTAAACTTTAAGGTATTAACTTTTATAGATACTTTAATAAGATGGGCTGTTCCAATTTATTTTATGATAAGTGGTGCTTTATATTTAAAAGATGATAAACAAATAGATATAAAAAGGTTGTTTAA
>JAZNOG010000007.1:0-1639 GCA_045580645.1 Bacilli bacterium | reverse complement strand
CCAAAAAAAATAAAATACACTAGTTGTATTTTGTTTTAATATGCTGGAGGACAGTATAGTAAGCTAAGTGTATAAATTTTGGGATAAGCAACCAGAGTACTTACTTTAGTAAATAGAGGCTGGAGCGGCTTTATACACTTTTGGAAAAAACCGTATTATGTGTATAAAAATGTATAACTAATATTTTTGGCTACAACTTACGGAAATTGTTTTAATTTACAAACTAAGAGGTAATAATTATGTACAATTTAAAAGGTATTGAAAATTTATTAAAAGACATAGAGGAAAGACGGCAAAGACTAGAAAAAAAAGCTTACAATAAAAAAGTTGGTTATGCTCCCAAGTGTAAGGTTTGTAATAGTGAATACTTGGACGAAATAGAGGAACTAAGAGAGGACGGACTTACATACGAGGAAATTTTAGAGGAGCTAGAAATTGACAATATAAGTATAATGAGTTTAAGCCGACATTTCCAGAACCATTACCCAAACAGCCAAGCTTACAAAGAAAAACAACAAATACAAATGCTGGAAAATATCCGAGAGGCTTATATTAAATACCCATTTCTAGAGGAGTATTTTAAAAACAAAGAGCTTGGATACTTGGAGGATTTTAATACTGAGTACGGTTTTTGTACGGATAGGTTCGGCTTATGCTCCCACCTAAAGCCAAGTACTGTAAGTAATGGACACGATAATATACACAGAATTTACCGCAGTTGTAACGAGGAAATAGAAAGTAAAAAAAGTAACTGGTATTTTGATAAAGAGGACGAAACCAAAATTAAATTACAGTACCAAAATATTATTAATATCTGTTTGAATTGTAAGAACCAGATACAAGAGGAAAGGCTTACTTTACTTGAAAAAATAATTACTTACCATTTCCTAAATATACCTCCAGAAAACAAAGAGATATACTTTAATTTATTGGAGTTTGACGGTAACCCAGAGGAGTTTATACAGACTTTGGAGGAGGCAAATACTGAAAACCAACCAGCTAAGTAAATATACTTAGTTGGTAAAATATCCGTTAAAGTGGTAAATGTATCATAAAAAAAGGACAATTAACAGTACTATTTTGTCCTATTTTGACCCAAAACTTAACAGAAACTTAACAAAATGTTACACTATACGAAACAAAAAGCCAAAATTACCAAAAAAAAGGACAATAAAAAAGGACACTAACAGTAAACTTACTTGACTTGGAAACTAATATTACACTTTTTGAAAACCAACTATTTACTCCAGAAATAGTAAAACAAGGTAGTACAACCAGTATTTACTAAGTAAATTATGGTTGGTATAAAATACTCCAATTGGCTTAAAAGTGATAATATGTGAGGAAAGTATAAGTTTTTGACACAAAAAATATTTTTTACTGGTAAAGTGTTAAAATACTAAGTATTGAATAGGTTTAATACTTAGTACCGCCAAACTATGTATTATAATAGAGTGAATTACCAAAAACAGTAACTATTACTTGGAGGTTAGCCAATTACTCCAGTAATGGTTTACTTTATGCTGTTTTTTTCAAATCTGTAAATTACTACTTTGGAGCTGGTTAAATATTCTATAATAATAACTTTACTTTACCTTTTTACTATTTCTTACTAGCTCCAATTACATTACTAAAGGAG
>JAZNOG010000006.1:0-30324 GCA_045580645.1 Bacilli bacterium | reverse complement strand
ATTATAGTTTCTTTAAATAGTGGTTTATTATCTTTTATATTTTCCATAACTCTCCTCCTCAAAAGAAATATAAGCTATTATAAAACTAAAATCAAATCACCATTTTTAAGATTTGAACAAAATAAAAGAAACAAATATTAAATTTAAACCCCTATATATGTGATTAGCTTAATAATTTGCTTCTTATTTTTAATTAAAATTTGAAAAACATATAAATTTTAAAAAAGTTTTAATTTTATTGTTTTAATGATATAATTATAATGGTGAATATAATGAGTAAGGATATAGCTTCTTCTAAAAGAAAATTAAAAAGAATTAAGAAAAGTATAAAAATACTTAGTAATCTTTTAATTATAATTATTAGCATTATTTTTATACTTTCAGGTTATAAAATTGTTAAATGGTATATAGATAATAAGGAAACTAAAGAAATAGAAGAAGAAATAGGAAACATTACAACAATAACTGAAGTTGAAGATAATGAAAATACTGAAGTTGTTAATGAACCAGAAGATAAATTTGATTTATACTGGGATTATATAAAAATACCTTTGATGAATGTTGATTTTAACGAATTAATAGAAAAAAACAATGATACAGTGGGATGGATATTTGTTAATAACACTAATATAAATTATCCAGTTGTTCAAACTGATGATAATAGTTATTATTTAAATGTATCTTTTGAAGATAAATATTCTGATGCAGGTTGGATATTTATGGACTATAGAAATAATAACAATTTAAAAGATAGAAATACCATTATATATGGTCATAGCAGAAAAGATATGTCTTTATTTGGAACACTTAGAAATGTAGTTAAAAAATCTTGGTATAACGATAATGATAATTATATAGTTAAATACTCTACTCCTAAGGAAAATACATTATGGCAAGTATTTTCTACTTATACAATTAAAGCTGAATCATATTATATTAAAACTGATTTTGATAGTGATACTGAATATGAAAAATGGTTAAACGATATGCTTAATAGAAGTGTTTTTGATTATAAAACAAGTGTAAATAAAGATGATAAAGTTTTAACTCTTTCTTCTTGTTATACTAGTGATGGAATAAGAGTTGTTTTACATGCTAAATTAATAAAAAAAGAAACCCGTTAATGGGTTTTTTATATGTCAAAATATTTATTATATTTTAATTCATGTTCTAACGTTGTTATTTTTCCATGCCCTGGATATAAAGTAATATTTTCATCATATTCTTTTATCTTTTTTATACTTTCTATTAACTTTGTATATGAACCGGTTTTAAGATCAGTTCTACCTACATCTTCATAAAAGATAAAATCTCCAACAAACATAATTTCATATTCTTTAAAATAGAAACAAATGGCACTATCAGAGTGTCCTGGTGTGTAAATAACTTCAAATTCAAAATTATCTATAATATGTTTTCCTTCAAATAAGTTATTATAATCATAAACTTTTATTCCATAAATCATGCTTAAACTTTCTGCATATTTATTGTGGTCAAAATGATCATGAGTAACTAAAATAGCAACTGGTTCTAAATCTAATTTTTTTATTCTTGAAACTATAAAATTTTCTTCATCACCTGGATCAATAATTAAACACTTATTATCTTTATAGACTAAGTAACAATTTGTTTCTAACTCTCCTACTTTTAATATATCTACGTTCATTTTAATCCCTCTTTATATGCATCAATTAACCATGTAGGATCTTTACAACCCATGAAGGAAATAACTGCATTATTATGTTTATATAATTTATAAATAGTTTCTTTACTTATATGTTCAAAATTAGAATCTAAGTTAATTATTAAATCAGATGTAACACCTGGATAATCTTCAAAGTTTTCTCTAGCAGGTTCTATGTCTGTAATATAAGCCTTATCAGCAAGTTTTAAAACATCACCAAATTCTTTATAAAAAGCTTCTGTTCTAGAAATAGTATAAGGAATAAGAACTGCCACTACTTCTTTATTAGGATACTTTTGTCTAGATGTTTCTAAAACAGTTTTTACTTCAGTTGGATGATGTGCATAATCATCTACTAATACTACATTGTCTATTACTTCTTCACTAAATCTTCTTTTTGCTCCATCAAAACTATTTATTTCTTTTATAACACTTTCTTTATCTATATTTTCTAAATAACATATATAAATACAAGCAAGTGCATTAAGAAGCATATGTTCACCAAATAAATTTAATTTAAAATGTCCAAAAAATTCATCATGAATATAAACATCGAATGAAGAAGAATCAACATCTAGTTTTACATTTTTAGCAACAATGTCATTGTTATCGTTAAACCCATAGTAAACTATATTATCACTTTTTAGTTTTCTAATTTCTAAATCATCACCATATGCGATAACTTTATCTTTAGTTTTTAAAGCAAATTCTTGAAAAACCTCTCTATATTCATCTATATTTTTATAACAATCTACATGATCATAATCTATATTTGTAATAATTGAATATTTAGGTGAATATGCTAAAAAATGTCTTTCAAATTCACAAGATTCTACTACGAATTTATTTGAATTTTTATTTATATGTCCTGTTCCATCACCAATTAAATAATTACATCCTATAGTGTTTTCTAAAATATGACCTAGAAGCGCTGTTGTAGTAGTTTTTCCGTGACTACCGGCTACACAGATGGTTTCATATTTTTCTGTTAACTTTCCTATCATTTCATAATAACCATACATCGTGCATCCAAGTTCTTTTGCTTTTTTTACAGCATAATGATCATCATGAATTGCCGCAGTTGATATAAAGATCATATCTTTAGTAAGATGTTCTGCATCTTTATAAACTTTTATATTCCTTTTATTTAATTCTTCTATTGTAAAACTATAACTTTTAGCGTCATCACATCCAATAACTTCATTTCCTAAATCATGTAACATTGAAGCAAGTGATGCCATACCAGAACCTAATATTCCTGCAAAAAAGTATTTCATAAACATTCCTTCTTTCTTAATTAAATTGTATCACAAAAAATAATTTTTCTAAATCAAATCATAAAACTTTTTATTAATAAATTTAAATTTCATATGTTTTTGGCATTTAAGCACAAAAAGTGTATTAAATTATATGCATTTCGTATAAACAAATTTAATATTTGCTCACTTTTTTATATATTAAATCTTAAAAACACTCATTTGATTTTGAATCTATAATGCTTTATATTGTTATCCAAGGAGGAAAAAGTATGAAAAATTTTAAAAGTAATGCTTCTCTTTTTGATGAAGATATTTTAACAAAAAATGCTTATGATTTAAAAGATTATGGAAAAGGAGATAAGTTACCAATTGTAAGTGATACGATGTTTAATGTAATGCTAAATAATGAAAAAAGAAAAGAATATGTATCTGCTTTACTAGAACAAATAATAAGTTTAGATTATGAATATATTTATAATAATATAGTTTTCATTAAAAATAAACTTGATCAAGAAAAATACTATGATTCTAAAAAGACAGTAGATTTAGTATGTGAAATAGATAATGTTTTATATAATTTAGAAATGAATAACACTAAAGATAAAGTAAATTTATTTAGAAATATGGTATATGCAGTTAAATTATTTGATAGTCTTAATAAAAGAGGAACTAAAAAATATATTTATGTAAAAACTATACAAATAAATTTTAATAATTTTTATTTTAAATCTTGTAACGAAACTATTCAACATGTAAAATTAACAGATATAAAAGATGGAAAAGTAATAACAAATTATTTAGAATTTATAAATATATATCTTCCATTAATAAGAGAAAAAATGTATAATAAAGAAAAGTTAACTAAATTAGAAGAAATGTTGTTAATCTTTAACGAAAAAGATAATAAACTTTTAAAAGAACTATCTAAAGGAGATGAGATAATGGAAGAATATGTAAAAGATGCCTATGATGCATCACAAGATGAAGAAATAATAGGATTATATGATAAAGAATTACATGAAGAAAGATTAAAAAATACACTTATAGAAAATGCAGAACAAAGAGGTATAGAACAAGGATTAGAACAAGGACTAGAACAAGGGATAGAACAAGGGATTAAACAGGGTTATAGTAATGGCAGTTATGAAAAAAGTTTAGAAGTTGCTAAAAACATGTTAAAAGATGGGCTTGATATAGATAAGATAATTATGTATACAGGACTTTCAAAGGAAGAAATACAAAATTTACACACTCAAAAATAACGTTTTAATGAATAAACGTTATTTTTTTACCCCTATTTCATGCAAAAGAAAAAGAGCTCATTGCTCTTTTAATTATTAGTTATATCTTTTTTTAAGAATTAGACTAGCAGAAACCAATAGAATACTTGCTGTTGCAGCTAATACATAAGTTACAATATTGTCGCCAGTATCTGGATTTGGAGTTTCATCTTTAATTAATTTTAATCCATCAATTGCGTTTTCTAATTCTTCAACCCATTTATCAAGTTCTTCTTGTGTAGTGATATCTTCTAGTTTTTCACCAACAGCCATCAATGCATCAACACTTTTTTCGGTATAATCTTTTTTCAAATCTTCTTCTGTTTGATACTTATCTAAACCTAATTTTTTAATTTTTTCTATTAAAGCATTAACTTTAGTATAATCTAAAATTATTAAATTACCTTCATCATCATTTTTAAATATCAAGTCACCTTCTGTTGATACATATCCACTATCGATAGTTCCGTTAAAACTACCTCCAGTAATAAATTCTGTTTTATTTTCACTAGAAATTGCATCTCCATCTTCAACTGTAGAAATAAATTCTCCACCTGTAATAGAAAGTGACACAACTGTTGCATCATGTGGATTTTCTGGCGTTGCTTCTAGTAAAGCAGTAGGTCCAGAAATTGTTCCTCCATTAACTGTAATAGATGCAGCTTGTAGCGTATTGTGTTGTGCTATTGCAATACCAGCACCATCTACTGCAGAACCATCACCATTATTAGTAACAGTAGTTGTTGTTGCAGTTGATGTAATTGTTCCACCATTTACAATTAAATCTCCAGAACGCATTTCAATTCCGGTATTACCTGTAATTGTTCCTCCATTAACAGTTAATGTTCCTGATTGTGGATGATAAATTGCATGAGTAACAGCTTTAACAACTGCACCAGAATTGATGGTCATCACAGTATGACCATTATCTTTGTTGCTTTCGCTATCAACTGTTCCATTTCCTTGAATAGTAGCATATACACCTTTTGATTCTAAACTACCATTAATTGTTGCTTCTGCTCCATTTCCTTTAATAAAAATACAATTTGAAGTATCTGAAACAACACTTACATTAGTTCCAATAGTAAGTTTAGCTGGTATAGCGCTTCCTCCATAAGTAGTATTACCTTTTACATAAAAAGCACCACCATAACCATCTCCGTCATCCCAAATAGTTCCTTCAGTAGATGAACTATTTTTTACAACCAAAGAACCATTAGAAATTTCAAACATATCTGCAACTAAAATTCCAATGATATCATGACCATTTAAATCAATAGTTACATTTACTCCACCATCAATTAAAATTGTTTCATTAACATCAGTAATATCTGCAGTTAACTTACAAATACTACCAGTAACGTCAACACATTCCTTTAATGCTGATAAAGTTCCAACATCTGTTGGGTCAGCTGCATTAACCATAATAGGAGCTGCTACTATTAAGGCTAATACTAAAAATTTTAATTTTTTCATTCTTCTATCCTCCTTATATTATAAAAATAACACAAATATATTTTTTTTGCTAGTAATTTTAATATTTTTTAACAATTTATCATGTAAATTAACAATTTAATTATAAAACACAAATAAAAAAGGATTTGCACCCTTAATTATTTCTTTTTCTTAAACATACAAATGCTACAATTGCTAATAAGCTTATTATTAAAGATATAACATATTTTGTTATATTATCAGAAGTATCCGGATTACTCAAACTAGATGTTTTTACTACTACATAATTATTATTTATATCTTTTTGTAAAGAATATCCTTCTTTTAAATAATCTTTTTTTAAAGAAGTTGAAAAAGTTCCGCCACTTATAAATTCAGTTTTATTTTCACTATAAACAGTATCTCCATTAGCAGTAGCGCTAATAAAAGTTCCATCTGCTACATCAAGCGATACTATATTTTCATCATGTGGATTTTCTGGAGTTGCTTCGTATAAAGCTGTTGCTCCTTTTATAGTTCCTCCATTTATTGTTATCGAAACTGGTTGTATAGTTGTATGCTGTGCTATGCCAATACCTGCGCCCATTATTGCTGGACCATTACCATTATTTTTTACAACAGTTTTTGGTGCCATTCCAATTATTGTTCCTCCATTAACAATTAAATCTCCTGAACGCATTTCAATACCAGTTACGCCACTAATTGTTCCGCCTTCAACTGTTAATTTCCCTGATTGTGGATGATAAATAGCAGGATTTACTATTGTGTTTTCATCAATATATGAATATGTATTTATTACGCTTGCTCCTTCATAAATTATAATTTCAGTATTACCAGCATCAGTATTTTCATTTTTTGTTCCATTTCCCTGAATTACTGAATAATCTCCATTTGATGTTAAATTACCATAAACATAAAGTTTAGAACCATTTCCTCTTATATAAACACAGTTTGATGTTTCTGATACGATATTAACTCCTTTTTCTATAACAAGTTCTGCCTTCGTTTCACTTCTTGTTAAACTTTCATTTCCTTGTAAATAAAAAACATCTTTTACTCCTGATATTGTTCCCTTTTGTTTACTAGTAGAACTATCTTTTACTACTAGAGAACCTCCTGAAATATAAAAAAGTTCATTTAAATCATCTTGTCCAGTAATGTTATATCCATTTAAATCAAGAACTTTTTCTTCCATTTCAGTAAAATTAATTGCATTAGTAAGATTAATTGAAGAACCTAACACACAAGTATTCATATTTGATTCATTTGATAAACAATATAATAAATCATTTTCGTCAAATATATTAGCAGTTAAAATGTCATCTGCTTTTACTTCTTTAATCATTAAACCTGAAATAATAAGGCACAAAGTTAATATTAAAAATCTATTTTTTTTCATTTATACTTCCTCCATTTAACTTTATGACATAAAAAAAGAAAAAATTAATTACTTTTCAATTTTTTCTTTATTTCCCATATATGGTCTTAAAACTTCTGGAATAGTTATACTTCCATCTTCATTGTAATTGTTTTCTAAGAAAGCAATTAACATTCTAGGTGGCGCAATTACGGTATTATTTAATGTATGAACAAATTCTTTATCTCCATTTTCTTTTTTATATCTTATTGCTAAACGTCTAGCTTGAGCATCTGTTAAGTTAGAACAAGAACATACTTCAAAGTATTTTTGTTGTCTTGGACTCCATGCTTCTATATCACATGAACGATATTTTAAATCTGCTAAATCTCCTGAACAACAAACTAATTTTCTAACAGGGATATTTAATGTTCTAAACAACTCAACTGAGTAATTCCACATTTTTTCATACCAAATATCACTTTCTTCAGGTTTGCATAAAACAACCATTTCTTGTTTTTCAAATTGGTGAATACGATAAATTCCTCGTTCTTCAATACCATGTGCACCAACTTCTTTTCTAAAGCATGGTGAGTAAGATGTCATTGTAATAGGAAGTTCTTTTTCATTTAATATTTGGTCTTTAAATTTAGCAATCATAGAGTGTTCACTAGTGCCAATTAAATATAAGTCTTCACCTTCTATTTTATACATCATATTTTCTTTTTCACTAAATGACATAACACCATCTACTGCAGCTGAATGTATCATATAAGGTGGGATACAATAAGTAAAACCTTTATCTATCATAAAATCACGGGCGTATGCTAGAACTGCTGAATGGAGTCTTGCAATGTCTCCTACTAAGTAATAAAAACCATTGCCACTTACCCTACCCGCTGATTCTTTATCAAGTCCATTAAATGATGACATAATATCTGAGTGATATGGAATTTCATATGTTGGATTAGTTTTTTCTCCAAAACACTCTTCTTCTACGTTTTTGGAATCATCTTCCCCAAGTGGAACATCATCTGCAATTATATTTGGAATAATCATCATTTTTTCTTTTATAGTTTTTTGTAGATTTTCTTCTTCTAGTTCAAGACTTGATATTTCAGTGCCATAACTTGCTATTTCTTCTTTTACTTTATTTGCTTCATCTATTTTTTTATCACGCATCAAAGAACCAATTAAACTACTTTTTTCATTTTTTAAAGCTCGCAGTTTATCTCCTTTTAATTTATATTCTCTATATTTTTTATCAAGTTCATATATTTCATCTACTAAAGGAAGCTTTTCTTCTTGAAACTTCTTTCTAATATTTTCTTTTACTACATCCCTATTTTCTCTTATTAAATTAATATCTATCATAAAATCACCTTTCCTATAAAGACATAATTACAAAATAATTCTAACAAACTTTATATTGTTTGTCAAAAGAAATACTATTTTATAATGCAAACTAAATCAATTATAAATTTTATAAACAATAAGAAACCTATCAATAAAACAAAAGCACATAAAGGCCACAGTAAAAAGCCTATAAATAATAAGATAATAGAAATAATAATTTCTATAAAATATAAAATTTTGTTATATTTAATTTCTTTCTTTCTTTCCATAATGATGAATATTTTATGCAAATTTTGCATAAAAGTCAATGAGTTTTTATAGCATAATATAAAATATATGTAGGTGATTATATGAATTGCTTAAAAGATTTAAGGGAAAATAAGAATTTAACTCAAGAAAAAATTGCAAAAGAAATATCATGTTCACAAACTACATATTCTAGATATGAAAGCAGTGAATTAAATATACCAATTGAAACACTTAAAAAACTTGCTATATATTATAATACTAGTGTTGATTACATTATCGGTCTTACTGATGTAAAACATCCTTATAAACGTTCAACAAAACATAAATTTAAAATTAAATAATTGTATGCAAAATATAGTTAACCTATATTTTGTTTTTTTATTTTATCAAAAGAAAAACCCATAAAGGGTTTATTTTTATATTTGGTGACCAGTACGGGATTTGAACCCGTGAATGCCGCCGTGAAAGGGCGGTGTGTTAAACCACTTCACCAACTGGCCAAAAAAAATGGCGCCTCAACTAGGACTTGAACCTAGGACCCCTTGATTAACAGTCAAGTGCTCTAACCAACTGAGCTATTGAGGCAATATGGTGGGCCTGAATGGACTTGAACCATCGACCTCACGCTTATCAGGCGTGCGCTCTAACCAGCTGAGCTACAAGCCCATTTGCTAACTCACATAAGCAATATTGATTTTACTATAGTTTTTTTATTTTGACAATACTTTTTTTAAAACTTTTTTATTTTTTTTCAAATTTTATAGTTTCTCACTAGAAATTGCATTTAAATCGAGCGTAGCAAATTCATTATTTATGTAAAGATAATAACCGGCTGCAGCGATCATTGTGGCATTATCTGTACAATATTTTATGCTTGGATAAGAAAATTTAAAACTATTTTCTTTTGATAACTTTTCAAACTCTTCTCTTATACTACTGTTAGCAGCAACTCCACCAGCAAGTATTAAATTATCAACATTATATTCTTTTAAAGCGTTTACAGTTTTTGTTGTAAGTGATTTAACAACTTTATCTTGAAATGAAGCACACAAATCTTCTTTAATTAGTTCTCTACCTTTCTGCGCCTCATTATGTGCTAAATTTATAACAGCACTTTTTAATCCACTAAAACTAAAATTAAAACTATCATCATTAAGTGGTATAGGAAGATCATATGTAATTTCACCCTGTTTTGCTAGTTTATCAACAACAGGTCCTCCAGGATATCCCACATTTATCACTCTAGCAACTTTATCGTAACACTCTCCTACTGCATCGTCTAATGTAGTTCCTATTTCTTTAAATGATAAATGTTTTTCCATATAAATAAGTTTAGTATGACCTCCACTTATAACAAGTGATATTAAAGGAAATTCCATTTTTCTTTCTATATTATTTGCATAAATATGCCCCATAATATGATGAACTTTAATAAGAGGTTTATTATTAACATATGCAAGTGTTTTTGCAGCTTCTAAACCCACTAGTAAAGAACCAATAAGACCAGGTCCATAAGTTACAGCAACTGCATCGATTTGATCCATTGTCATATTAGAATCTTTTAAACATTTATCAATAACAAAAGTTACATCCTTCACATGATTACGACTTGCTATTTCTGGCACTACTCCACCATACAAAGTATGAATATCTATTTGACTTAAAATAACAGTATTTATTTCCTCTGTTCCATTTTTAACAATAGAACAACTAGTTTCATCACAACTAGATTCTATTCCTAAAATATATACATCTTTCATAATATCAACTCCATTAGTAAACCATCTATCCCCTCATAATATCCTTTTCTTATCGCAACTTTTTTAAAACCATATTTAGTATAAAGTTTTATTGCATTTTCATTATTTTCTCTTACTTCAAGTGTTATATTAAATACATTTTGTTTTTTTGAAATATCAATTAAATATTCTAGCATATTTGACGCTATTTTTCTACTTCTATATTCTTCTTTAACAAAAATATAATCTATTTCTACTCTATCATAAATAAGTAAATAAACTAAGTATCCTACTACTATATTATCAATATAATAAGCAATATACTTAGTAAAAGGATTTTTTTCTTCTACATTAAACTCTTTTAATTCTAAAGAGTTATCTAATTCTTTTATCATTTGTTTAAATTTTCCTCAGCTTCTGTTTTCTTTAAATAATCAGGGACAAACAAATGAACTTCTTCATATTCTTTTGTTATATTTTTAAATAAGTTATTTAAATTTGGATTATATCTTGTAACTTCAAAATCAAATTCATCATTTGATACAAATGTATAACTTTTATCTAGTTCTTTTACTTTTTCTAATAAATTATCAAGTGATATATAAGTGTCTTTTAATATAGGATTATAATCTTTATCATAAATTGCCGCAAAGACGTGATTGTGTCTAGCATTTATTATAGGAATTATATAATTATCATTTATAGAAGTTGCCATTGTAAATAAGCTAGATATTCCACATATTTTTTTATTCAATGACCAAGCATAAGTTTTAGCAATAGTTACTCCTACTCTAAGTCCTGTAAATGAACCTGGCCCTTTTACACAAATAATTTCATCTATGTCATTAGGGGTTAAATTTATACTATCTAGTGTTTCTTTTAAATAAGGAAGTGCCATCTTAGATAATACTTTATCAAGTTTCAAATGTTTTTCTATTAAAGTAACATTGTCTTTTAATACACCTACCGTTAAATAATTTGATGAAGTATCTAAAAAAAGACTTATCATAAAACAGCCTCACATAAGTCTTCATATTTTTTACCAATAGGTTTAATTACAAATATTCTTGTATCTTCATCAACTATTTTTATAGTAATATTTAATCTTTCTTTTGGAAGTTCATCTGGAATCATATCTGCCCATTCTATGATAGACACACCTTTTTTTACAAAGTATTCACCAAAATCTATTTCAACACTTCCTTCATCAATACGATAAACATCCATATGAAATAAAGGAACTTCTCCACTATAATATTCTTTTACTATTGTAAATGTTGGTGAAGTAATAACTTCATCTATACCTAAAGCATTTGCAAAACCTTTAGCAAAAACTGTTTTTCCACTACCTAAATCCCCATTTAAACATATAACCATGTTTGGAAACTTTTCTGATTCAAAATTTTCAGCAAGTTCAATTGTTTCAATCTCACTATGAGTTGTTATTTTATATTCCATTTTAATCACCAAAAACATTTTAGCATAAAAAAAAGTAGTTGTTCAACTACTTTATTGTTTTTTTATTTATTTTACCCTAACTTTATATATTTTTTCTTCTTCCTTTTCATTTATAATAGTCCAAATTCCTATAACTATTAAAATAATTCCAATAACTAAACCTGAAAATATACTAGTTATTACTGGAGTTGTTAAAACAATAATCCCTATTATAAGTTTTAATATTTGAAGAAACATATTATATTTCACAATATCTTCTTTAAAATTATACAAAAATAAAAGTTTACTAAAAGATGACATTATTAGCCATATACCTATAAAAATAGAAATTAATTTTATAGTAATTGATGAAGTTGTAATTAGTATTATCCCAAGTAATATATTTAATACACCATTAAATATAACTGAGCCAGGAAGCAACATTTTTTGTTTATTTATTATTGAAGAAACAATTTTTAATACTCCTACTATAAGCAAAGTAATACCAATATACATTATTAGATTTTCAAATGTTTGATCAGGTTTTATTATTAGAAATATTCCTAATGTTATAAGCCCTAATCCTATTATTAGATTCCATACTCTTTTACTCATTTTTATTTTCTCCTTTATAATTTAATTCTTTATCTTCTAACCAAATACCTTCTTCTGAAGATGAATTATAAACTTTATAATTATAAGTTCCATCATTATTTAAAATAAACACTGCATATACTTTTTTAGTTTTGCTTTTTTGAAGAGGAATAATGGTTTCTCCTATTTCTTTATATGTTATATTGCAATTAAATATATATTTATTGTTATTCTTTTCTTTAAAGTTACATTCTTTTTTTTCTATTTCACTTATATCTTCTATTTTCATTCTTGTTTTTCCTATTTCTTCTCCATCTTCAGTTACGTAGGAAAACCATGAATCAATTACTTTTTCTCCATAACTACTGTTTTCATAAGGATCAAAAGTGCAACCAGTAAATAAAATAATAAAACTTAATAATATCATTATCTTTTTCATAGTTTGATTGTAGCACAAAAAAAGGAGAATTTCAACTATTCTAAAATATCTCCTATTTTTATATTATTTTTTTCATATAATACTAGTTTATCAAAATCATCAAGTGTTCCAAGTAAAACATCTTCTATTTTTTTGCCTTGTGCTTCTACTTGTTTTTTAAGCCATTTTTCATCTTTATTCATATTTTTTAAATTTTGATGCATTATCTTTCCATCTATTATTACATTTCCTAGCACACTTGATTTTTTAGTTTTTAATTTCATATCTTTTACAGTAACTGTTTTGTATTCGCTTTTTGGTAAAATGCTGATTTTCCCATCTGCTTCTAATACGGCATATGCTATTTCTGATATATCAAAATATCCTTGTTCACGGCATTGTTCTAATAAATCATTTACATCAAATTTTACTTTTTTTAGTCCTTCTTCAAGAAGAATTCCATCATGTATTATAACAGTAGGTATTCCCATAAAGAAGCGTCTTAAAACTATGCTTTTCATAGTAAGAATTGTTATAAAGTATGCTACTAAGCCAAATATGATAACCGCTATTGTTCCGTGAATTATTTTTGATTCTAAGTTTATAGTAAGTTCTGCTGCAAAGTTACCTATTGATATACCAATTACATAATCAAATAAAGAAAGTTCTGCTACTTGTTTTTTTCCAAGCATTTTAGTAACTAAGAATAATGTTACAAGTGAAATAAGTGCTCTTAAGGTTACTTCTCCTATTTCTTTAAAATCCATATATATCACCAATATTAGTATGGGCAAAAATTTTATTTATATTATATTCTTTATTTAAAATTTAACAAAACATATAATTTACATCCTTAAGCACATAAAAGAGTTGATTTCTAAAATCAACTCTTTTATTTATCTTAATTAATAAATTTCTAAAAATTTAGTTATTTGTCTTTAAATTATTGATATGCGCAAGTAGAACCGTAATATGCTAGTCCACGTGCAGAACAGAAGGATGAACATTGACTATTATTTTTAAGATCATTAAAATCACAAATATAATGATAAACTTGTGGGGCTGTTCTATCATAACATGAACATGTTCCAGATATACTTGCAGAACCAGATGATGAAGATGTTGAACCACTACCAGATGAACCAACATAATACCTATCTGTTTTGGTAGTGCTGTTACCTGCCAAATCCTTACATTTTGCTTCAATTTCATGTGTTCCAATAGATACTGTCTTAAAATACACTGTTTCACTGGTATATTTTTTACTATATCCAGACCAATCGCTTCCATATTCATAACTCCATGAACTAGTACCTGGTTTTACCCACCATACCTTCGTATAGTAAATACCACTTGTTGAATCTTTACATATTATATCTACTCTATTTGTGTTAACTCTTGTAAATGTTAAAGTTGGAGCTGTTCCATCCAGTTTTAATATATATTGAGACACATTACTACATACACTAGGATAATCACTATTACATGCTTTTGCAAAGTATAGTTCTCCATCTACATCGCTAGTTATAGAATCAGATGACGAGCCTTGAACAAAGTCAATTTCATTTGTTCCATAATAATATGCAATACCGCCTGGACCATTGATTTCGCTTCCACCAAAATTTAATGTAACATCAGAGGTATGCCATTTTCCACTTGCAATTCCATCACTTGCTGTAATTGTCGGAACTGTCGGTGCTTCATAAACTAATACTTGTGTTTTTTGTAAAACAGCATCATCTTCTTTAATAGAAATATAAGTCTCACCACCTGTAACACCAGTAACAATTACATTTTTATTATCATCTACCTCACATTTTACAATTGATTCATCTTCTGAATAGCACATTATATCTAAATTAGTATCGAAAGTAGTAAAATCAATTTCTTTTATTTCATCTTTTCCTACTTTAGCAACTGTTAAGACTGTCTCTGCTACCTTAGCAGTATAACTATATGTTTCGGATTTTTTACCTACTCCGCTTACTATGTTATATCTTATATAATATATTCCTGCCTCTGTATTATAAGTTGTTATTTTAGTTCCACTTGTTGCTCTTAAAGATGGTGTACAAGTATTAGTTGTGTCTTTACAATATCTTATTGTAGCGCCACTTGCATTAGTATTTGTTTGTCTAAATGTAAAATTTAATCCTTGCGTTGACCATTCATCACTTGATACAATAAGTAAGTCAGAAATTTTTTTTGTCGCTTTTAATGTTACACTTGGAATTGTCTTATCAATATATATAGGTTCTGACAAAGCACAAGTTCCTTTATTATTATTTTTATCATACACATTGATCTTATTACCTGTTGTCATAGCAGTTTCTACATATCTTGTTGCTTTTCCATTATTATCTGCAGCTATAAATACTCCATTTACTTCAAATCCTGCAATTCCAGAAGAATCTGTCCCTGTTAATGATAATTGTATTCTATCTCCATTTATATTATAATTTGTAAATCTTTTGCCATTTGCACTTACTGTACTAATTGGCTTAACTTCACATCCTGGATTAGTTGTATCATTAGACTGTATAAAATTACATATTTCTTTATCTGATACATATCCATTTTCACACACAACACATGGTGTATATTCATAATTATTTGACCCATTATTTTCTACAACTACATAACTTGTTCTGCAATTATTTTCATCTGCATCTACTATATCATTTGTATAATATCCTTGTGATAATAACTCTGATGCCCATAAAACATCAATATATCTAGCTGAACCATCTTCTATTTTTCCATTAGGTAGTTCACTTAGATTTTCCGAATAATAATTTTTTGCATTAGAAACTAATGTATTTTCTACAGATTTATTAAAATTATCCTTTCCTTTTTTAATATACCTGTTTACTGCAATGATTACTAATCCAGATAATATCGCTATTATAACAATTACTGCAAGTATTTCTACTAATGTAAATCCTTTTTTATTTTTCATACTCCATCCTCTATTTAAATATTTTTTCTATTTTTTCAGTTAATTCTTCAAATGTTAAATTCATTTTCTTTAATACATCTTCTTTTTTTCCACTATAACCGAAATTATCTATAGTAAATAGATATTTATCATTATATACAAATTCATGCCATGAATATGATGAACCAAATTCTATAACTGCTTTTTTACTAGTGAGTGGCAGTATTTTTTCTTTATATTTTTCATCTTGTTTTTTGTATAATTCTATCGAAGGCATACTTACAACATTTATATATATTTGTTTTTTAGATAATTCTTCTGATATCTTTATTGCTAGGGAAAGTTCACTTCCTGTAGCAATTATTGTTCCAACATTATTTTCATAATTTATAACAATATAAGCGCCTTTTTCTACATCATTGATACTTGTTTTATCTGATGTTTCTATTTTTTCTTTGCTTACTACAATAATACTTGGACCAGATGTATTTTTTAAGGCATTTTTATATGAACCAAAAAGTTCATTAGCATCCCCTGGTCTATACAATGTTACATTAGGTATAGAACGTAAACTTATAAGTTGTTCTACTGGTTCATGTGTTGGACCATCTTCTCCAACCATAATACTATCATGTGTAAATATATAAATTATTGGAAGTTTCATTAGTGCTGCCATTCTGATAGAGGGTTTTAAAAAATCGCTAAATGTTAAAAATGTTGAACCAAAACATCTTATATTTGATAAGGCAATTCCATTTAATATTGCTCCCATGGCTTGTTCTCTAACTCCAAAAAGCAAATTTCTTCCTTCATAATTATCTTTAGTAAAATCACCAAATTCATTTATATAAGTTTTTGTGCTTGTTGCTACATCTGAAGATGAGGTCATAATTAAATTATTTTTATTCATTATATTTGTAAGTATCAGATGTGAAACTTCTCTTAATGACAAATTATCTTTTAGTTCTAAATCTATATTTGTTATATTAATAGGATTTTCATTATCAAGTAGATTTTCTATTTCTTTCTTATAATTTTCTTTTACCTTAGGAAGAACATTTTCTAATGTTTTATTATAGTCTTCAATTATCTTTATATTTCTATTTTCTATAGTTTCTTTAACATAATTATAAGCTTCTTCTAAAACGGTCCAAGGAACATCTCTTATTCCAAGTTTTTCTTTTAATGTAGTTATTTCTTCCTCGGTTAAAATATAACTATGAGCAAGATTTGTGTTTTCATTTTTTGTTCCAAGTCCAATAGTAGTTTTCACTTCAATTATTGATGGTTTATCTTTTACTTGTTTTGCTTTTTCTATTTGTTCATCTATTAAATCTAGATTTGTTCCATCACTAACTAAATGTGTATCCCAGTTCATTGCTTTAAACCTATCTAAAACATTTTCTTTAAATGTTTCTTTTGTTGTTCCATCAAGTGTTACGTTATTTGAGTCATATAAAACTATAAGTTTTCCAAGGCCAAGATTTCCTGCAATTGAACAAGCCTCATAACTTGCTCCTTCCATTAAATCTCCATCACTACACAAAACATAAGTATAATGATCTATTAGACTATTTTTGCCATAGGAATATCTTTTGTTTAAAAAACGTTCTGCAATTGCAATTCCAACACTACTGGCTAATCCTTGTCCTAAAAGTCCTGTTGATATGTCAACACCTGGTGTAATGTTTAATTCTGGATGACCTGGAGTTTTAGATGAAATTTGTCTAAAGTTTTTTAAATCATCTAAAGATAAAAAACCACTCATATAAAGCATTGAATATAAAAGTGCAGAACCATGTCCACATGACATAACAAAACGATCTCTATTTATCCATTTATCATTTTTATTATCAAATACTAAATGTCTTGTATATATATCATAAATAATTGGTGCCGCTCCTAAAACTATTCCAGAGTGGCCACTTTGTGCTTCATTTATCATATCAATTGCAAGGCTTTTAATATTATTTATAGCTTTATAATCAATTTCAGTAAATTTGCTTTTTTCATTATTACCTGATAAAAATCCCATAAGTATCTCTCCTATCATATAAATTATACAATAATTTAAGGAAAATAAAAAGAAATAAAAAGAATTTTGTTATATTTTATTTCTTTTTTAATAACAAGGATTTTGCTGTTTTAAGTATATATAAGTAATTATATATTGTTTTTAAAGTTATGGTCAAGAAAACTTATTATTATTTTATATTAAACTATTGTCTAATGAACTAATGTTTGGTATAATGTGTTTTAGGAATACTAACTGCTTGAGTGCTTGCCTCTAACCTACAAGGAAGGATGCTGATAGTTATGTATAAGAAAGATTTTTTAATTCTTTCATTAATCATCATTATCTTCTTACTAATAGCCTTACTTTTTATTTTAGTAAAGTAGTAATCTATATAAGAAAAATAGCACTCAATCTAAGCTTAGATTAAGTGCTTCACCAATTATTGGGCAAGTACTCAACTCGGCAAAGTTAAGTATTCCCTTTTTTATTTTATGCAGGTTTCCCTGTCATATTCTATTAAAATGGTGCGCTCAAAGGGAGTCGAACCCCTAACCTTTTGGTCCGTAGCCAAACGCTCTATCCAATTGAGCTATGAGCGCATTAATCACATTTCTTTATGATTATACTACAAAAAAAGCACTTTTTCAAGTGCTTTTGAAATTTTTATCATTTTCCTATTTCAAAATAATTCCCTGAGTCTAGATATAAAGTTCCTTTTTTACCTTCAAATTTAGTAATCGATTCATTATATTTGTTTAATAAATCTAGTTTAGTAAGTGTTACATAAACTTTATTATCATCATTCATATAAAGTAAAAATCTATCTTCATCATATTCATTTGGATCATATTTTATTTCAGAGATTTTATTTATAATAGTATTATCTATTTCGCTTAATTTTTCTATTAATTTGTCATATTTTGTATTTGGCACATAATTTATTAGATAAGGAATATTTAATATTTCTTTGTTATAATCTATTTCTTCTTTATTTTCAAATACAATTTTTTTTGTATCCATTCTAACAAATAATATTTTGTTTTCCTCTACTTTTATATGAATACCATAGAGTAAATCTTTTTTTATTTTTACATCTTTTATATATGGGTTTTCTTTTAATATTTTTTCCAAAGAAGATGAAGATTTTTTAAAAATATTGGGATAATTATCTAACTTGGCATATTCTATTATCTCTTGATCTGTTAAATAATTGTTATTATAAATATAAATATTTCTTATACTATGATCAAAGGCATAGTAAAAAATAGTTACTACTAATAAAGTAATTACAACAAACAATAAAAATGAAATGCTTTTTTTTAATTTCTTCTTATTCTTTTTTTTAGGCATATTCTACTCCCAATTAAATAATTCTTGTTCTTCCTTTATTTCTATATCAAATTTTTCTTTTACTTCTTGTTTTGCTTTATCCATCAAATATTTTATATCTGCACTTTTGGCATTTCCTAAATTTATTATAAAATTAGCGTGTTTACCACTTATCTGTGCCTCTTTATAAGTAAAACCTTTTAAATTACAATCTTCAATTAACTTGCCTGCAAAATTATTTTCAGGATTTCTAAAAACAGAACCTGCAGATGGATATTCTAAAGGCTGAGTTTCTTTTCTTCTATCACGTCTTTCGTTAACTAAAGCCATTATTTCATCTTTATTACCTTGTTCTAGTTTTATTACTACTTCAAGTATAATATAACCATTATTCATAAAAGATGAATGTCTATATGAAAAATCTATTTCCTCTTTTGTTAATACTTTTATTTCATTATCTGGTGTTAAAACTTTTGCACTTTCTAAAATAGTGGACATATCTTTTAAATAAGCTCCAGCATTCATATATACTGCTCCTCCAAGTGTTGCGGGAATGCCACATGCAAATTCAAGGCCAGTAAAGCCATTTTTACATGCATCTAACGCTAAGCGCATTAAACTATAACCAGCTCCTACAGTAATAATATTATTTTCTATAGAAATGTTATCAAACTTATTTAATTTTATAATAACTCCATTATAATCTTTATCACTTGCTAAAATATTTGAACCATTTCCAAACACTTTATAATCTATTTTGTTTTTGTTCATATAATCTATAGCTTTTTGCAGGTTTAAAACATTAAATGGATATAATACAAGTTTCGCATTTCCACCAGTTTTATAAGTTGTAAGTGTTTTAAAAGAAACATTTTCTTTATATTCACCAATTTGTTCTTTAATGATAAATTCTATTAAATTGTTCATACTTCCACCTATTTCAATACTTTTTTTATTTCCTCATATATTCTTGTTGCACTTTTTGGTGTTCCAAGTTTTTTTGCATTCTTTTCTAGTTTTTTATATTCTTTTTCATCATTTAATATTTTATCTATATACTCTAATAAGATATTTTCATTTAAATTGTCTTCTTTTATTATATAAGAAGCTTCATTTTCTTCCAAATCTTTTGCATTAACTTCTTGATGATTGTTTGCTACATATGGAGATGGTATTAAAATTGAAGGAATACCTAATGTAGTAATTTCTGATATTGTAGTAGCACCTGCTCTTGATATAATTAAATCAGTTATTTTTAAAACTTCTGCCATATTTTCTAGATAAGCAACAATTTTTATATTTTTAGTATTATATTTTTTCATTTCATCATATGAAGCTTTTCCTGTAACTAGTAAAACTTCATAATTTTTCTTTTCAAGTAGTTTTAATGCTCCAATTATTTTGTTATTAACAGTGCTTGCGCCAAGCGAACCTGTAGTGATTAAAATCAGTTTTTTATCAAGTGATAAACCATAATCTTTTTTATTTGCTTTTTTCACTTTTGTTACTTCTTCTCCTCGAGGGTTGCCTGTCCAAACTATATTAGGATGGTTAAAATAAGCATTAGAAGATTCCATAGAAGTGCACACTACATCTGCATATTTACTTAGAAATTTATTAGCTTTTCCAGGAATGCTATTTTGTTCATGAAGAAGAGTTTTTACACCCATTTTTTTGGCAGCATAAATTACCGGCACAGTAACATATCCTCCAACACCAATTGCAATGTCAGGATTAAATTTTTTTATTATTTTTTTTAAATGTAATTGTTCTTTAACATTATAATAAAAGAATTTTAATAATTTGATGGGATTTTTACTTGCTCCTGTTATTTTTATTCCAATATAATCTATCCCTAAATTTGGAATAATATCTTTTTCCATTCTATCTGATGTTCCAATATATAAAAATTTTGCATCTTTTTCTTGTTCTTTTATTTTATTTATTATACTAATAGCAGGATAAATATGTCCACCTGTTCCCCCAGCACTTATTAAAACTTTCATAACATCTTCCTCCTAATTAATTATATCATACTTTTTTTGTTTTTTTACAACTATAATTAACCATTAAAAAACTAGCATTTTTTACAAATGCCAGTTTAGGACGTCATCTATATCTTTTCCATATTCTCTAATATATTTATGATGTTCTTTTAATTTTGCTTTGCAGTGTTTTAAAAGTTCTTTTGCACCTTCATCATCTTTAAATTCTGGTAAGTATTTAAAAGCTGAAATGATTAGATTATATCTATCTATTTTATTTTGAACTCTCATATCAAATGGTGTTGTAATTGTTCCTTCTTCAATGTAACCATGAACGTGCAAGTTTTTATTTGCTCTTTTATAAACTAAATCATGAATTAAGGGAGCATAACCATGGAAAGCAAAAATAATTGGTTTATCTTTAGTAAATAAACTATTATATTCTTTATCTGTAAGTCCATGTGGGTGTGTTTTGTTTGATTGTAATTTCATTAAATCCACAACATTTACAACACGAATTTTTATATTTTTCATATATTTTTTAACTATTGTAGTAGCGGCAATTACCTCAAGTGTTGGTGTATCACCACAGCATGCAAGTATTAAATCTGGATTTTTTGTATTATCAGAAATAAAATCAAATGTTCCAATTCCTTTTTCACAATGTTTTATTGCTTCATCCATTGTTAACCACTGATATCTTAAGTGTTTTGATGCTACAATTACATTGATATAATTTTTTGTATTTATTATATGATCAAATGTTGTTATTAAACAATTTGCATCAGGTGGTAAATACATACGAACTATATCTGCTTTTTTGGTATTTAAGTGATTTAAAAATCCAGGATCTTGATGAGTAAAACCATTATGATCTTGTTGCCAGATATGTGATGATAAAATAATATTTAAACTTGGAATAGGTTTTCTAAATTCCAATTCTTTTGAGACTTTAAGCCATTTTGCATGTTGACTTACCATAGAATCTATTATTCTAGAAAAAGCTTCATAGCTATGAATAAAACCATATCTACCAGAAAGTAAATATCCTTCAAGCATCCCTTCACAAAAGTGTTCTGATAAAAATGAATCAAAAACTATTCCATTTGGTGATAAATATTCATCTGTTTCATAGGTTGTGCCGCACCATCTTCTATTTGTTTTTTCAAAAACATGATTTAAACGATTAGATAAGGCTTCATCTGGTCCAAATATTTTAAAATTATTTTTGTTTAAGGTTACTAAGTCACGAATATAATTTCCTAATTCCATCATATCACTTTTTTGAACTTTCCCAGGTTTTTCTATTTTAACTGCATATTTTTTTAAATCTGGTTTTTTCAAGTTTGTTGTAAGCAACCCTCCATTAGCGTGTTTATTTAATCCCATTGTTTTTTCTAGTGGTGGATTAAGTTCTTTTAATTCTTTTAGAAGTTTTCCATTTTCATCAAATAATTCTTCTGGATGATAGCTTTTAAGCCATTGTTCTAATTTTTCTAAGTTTTCTTGTTTTTCTTTTGATACGATTATAGGAACTTGATGAGATCTAAATGAACCTTCTACATTAAATCCATCTATTTCTTTAGGCGCTGTCCATCCTTTTGGTGTTCTTAATATAATCATTGGATATTTTACATTTAAAACTTTTGAACTTTTTTTAATATTTTTAATATCTTTTAGAACCATTTCTAATATTTTGGCCATTTTTTCATGCATAATTAAAGGATCTGTTCCTGATACCATATAAGGTTTATAACCGTGTCCTACAAAGAAATGATATAGTTCATCATCTGTCATTCTACCAAATATAGTGGGATTTGCTATTTTATAACCATTTAGATGAAGAATTGGTAAAACCACTCCATCTGTTTCAGGATTTAAAAATTTATGACCATGCCAAGATGTTGCAAGGGGTCCTGTTTCTGCTTCTCCATCACCAATTACGCAAGAGACTATTAAATCAGGATTATCTAAAACCGCTCCAAAAGCATGTGATAAGCTATAACCAAGTTCTCCTCCTTCATTTATTGAACCAGGAACTTCAGGTGCTACATGTGAAGATACTCCTCCTGGAAATGAAAATTGTTTACATAATTTTTTTAGTCCTTCTAAATCTTCAGTAATTTCAGGATAAATCTTACTATAGGAACCATCTAAATAACAATTAGCAATCATTGCTTGACCACCATGACCTGGCCCTGATATATAAATCATATTTAAATCATGTTTTTTTATCATTCTATTTAAATGCATATAAATAAAGTTTTGACCTGGTGCTGTTCCAAAGTGTCCTACAACATTTGGTTTAATATCATCTATACTAAGTGGTCTTATAAGCAGTGGATTATCTAATAAATAAAGTTGTGCAACTGATAAATAATTTAAAGCATTAAAATACTTATTCATTAAAACTAGTTCATCTTTTTTTAATACTTTCATAAAACACCTTCCTATTCTATAAAATATTATATCTCAAAAAAAGAAAAATAACTATAATATATAGTCATTTTCTTTTAATATTTTTTATTTAATTATAGATTGTATTCTTTAGAATTAATAACTTCTTTTATATTTTCTATAAACTCTATAGTTGATAAAGATTTTGTTTCTTGTTTACCAAAGCATCTATAACTTATTAAATTATTCTCTTTTTCATTATCTCCTAAAACTAGGGTTAAAGGAATTTTTTTAGTTTGTGATTCACGCATTTTATAAGATAATTTTTCATCACGATCATCTAACTCTACTCTTATTCCTTGTTCTTTTAATAATTTTTCTATTTTCTTAGCATATTCTAAATGATATTCATTATTAACAGGAATAATGTTTACTTGAACAGGTGAAAGCCAAAGTGGGAATGCTCCTGCATAATGTTCAATCAAAATACCAATAAATCTTTCGATTGAACCATATATAACTCTGTGAAGCATTACTGGACGTTTTTTTGTTCCATCTTTATCTACATAAGTTAAATCAAATCTTTCAGGTAAATTCATGTCAAGTTGAATAGTTCCACATTGCCATACTCTACCAATTGAATCTTTAATATGGAAATCAAGTTTTGGCCCATAGAAAGCTCCATCTCCAGGGTTTATCTTGCAAGTTCTGCCAGCTTTATGACAAGCAGATTCTAAGGCTTTTTCTGATTTATTCCAGATTTCTATATCACCAATATATTTTTCTTCTGGTCTAGTAGATAATTCTATATCATATGTAAGTCCAAATATTTTATAAATTCTATCAATGAAACTAATTAAACGGACTACTTCTTCTTCAATTTGATCTTCTCTCATAAATATATGAGCATCGTCTTGTGTAAATGTTCTAACTCTAAATAATCCATTAAGTGCTCCGCTTGCTTCGTGTCTATGAACTTGTCCAAGTTCTCCAATTCTAAGTGGTAAATCTTTATAAGAATGTAAAGAGTTTTTATAAACAAGCATTCCTCCTGGACAATTCATTGGTTTAATTGCAAATGTTTTTTCATCTATTTCGCTTGTATACATATTTTCTCTATAATTGTACCAATGACCAGATAATTCCCATAATTCTTTATTTAACATAATTGGAGTTTTAATAAATTCATATCCTTCAATAGTATGTTCTTTATACCAGAAGTTTTCTAATTCATTTCTAATAATCATTCCGTTATTTAAGAAGAATGGAAAACCAGAGCCATATTCACTCATCATAAATAAATTAAGTTCTTTTCCAAGTTTTTTATGATCTCTTCTTTTGGCTTCTTCTAAAAAGTTTAAATGACTATTTAGGTCTTCTTCATTTTCAAAACAAACACCATATATTCTTTGAAGCATTTTATTTTTTGAATCACCTTTAAAATATGCTCCAGATACTTTTAATAATTTAAAGTATTTAATTAATTTAACTGTTTCAACATGAGGTCCACGGCAAAGATCAGTAAAATCGCCTTGTGTATAACAAGTGATAATGCTATCCTCTTCCATATTGTTTATTAAATCTAATTTGTATTCATCATCTTTAAACATATCAAGTGCTTCTTCTTTAGAAAGTTCTCGTCTTATGATACGTTTTCCATCTTTAGAAATTTTCTTCATTTCTTTTTCTATTTTTACTAAATCTTCTTCATTTAATGAATCATTTCCTAAATCAATATCATAATAAAATCCTTCTTCAATTACTGGTCCTACCCAGAATTTAGCATGTGGGTATAAGTGTTTTACTGCTTGTGCAAGTAAATGAGCACAACTATGATTTAAAATACTTAAATTTTCATTTTCTTTAATGTTTATCATTTTTAATTCCTCCTTCAAAATAAAAAACACCCCTAAAAGGAGTGTTAAAACACGGTACCATCCTAATTTTACCTTAATTTTTTTAACGACATTAGCCGGTATCTATTTCTAGAACTGCTCCAAGGTAGTAATTATAAGTTTTTTATATTGAGATTCCATCATCCTCAACTTTCTATAATAAAATAACTAATAATTGTGTCCTTTTCATCACATTTAAGTATATATTACCATAAAAAAATAAAAGCAGTCAAGGACTGCAATTATTTTTGTAATCAAATTTCTTAAAAATCATTTAAACAATATGGACAACTATTACATTCATAAGGAACTCTACGTCCGCATGAAGAACAAACTTTTGTAAGTCCACTTGGATTATTTATTGTTTTTTTTGGACCATTTTCTACTTTTTCTGTAGAATTAATGTTATTAGGCATAGGATTTACATTATTATTAATAAGATTATTATTCAAACTATTAATATTTTGATTCATATTATTATTGTTATTATTAACATTTGAATTTATATCATTAATAATTCCAGAATTTTCCATAACATTTTCATTTGAATTATAATTCATATTAGCGTTAATATTGTTTCTATTAGGATCTTGGTTATTATAAACACTGTTAACTCCATTAATTAAATTACTTTCATAAAATTCATTTTTTTTCTTTCTTTTTTGAATTATTATTATAATTATTAATATTATTAGAAGAATAAATAAACCGCCTATTACAAAGTAATTTGTTGGGATGCCATTACTTTTATCTCCTTTATTAATATTAATTCTATAATTTCTGGTTTCACCATTTTCTGCAGTTACAGAAATTGTAATTACGCTTCCATCTTTTAAATTTTCATTTCCTAATACTGTAACAGAAGCATTTTCAAAACTAGGGGTTGCTTCTATTATAAGGCTTTCTTCATTTTCTATTTTTAAATCATAAACAAATGTATTAGGATCAAATGAAATATTATATTTTTCTATTAATAATCCACTTAAATAATTGTTATTAGATAAAACTTTGTTTTCTTCTGCACGGATAACAACTATTTTATATTCTTTTACAGCACCATTTTCTGCAGTTACTTTAACAATTATTGTATTTTCTCCTACTTTTAAATTAGGATTTGTAATATTTATTTTAGCTTTTTCTGAAGCGGCTTTTGCTTCTACATTAATTTTTTCAACATCATAAGTAACTGTTGTTTTATATTCTAAAATATCTTTATTAAATTCTATTACTCCAGCGCTTAATGTTAAAGTAGATAAATCAGCATTTGTATCTCTACCATCATCTTTATTTACATTAATTGTCCAAGTTTTTATAGTGCCTTTTTCATTTTTTACTTTAATTAATATGGTATTATTTCCATCTTTTAAATCTATTGTTCTAGGTCCATAACCACTTACGAAACTAGATTTTTCATCTTCTAAAGTAGCAGAAACTGTTATTTTTTCTACTTTATTATCTACAGTAATGTTATATAAAGTAGTAGAATTTTTAAAATCAATTTTTCCTTCGCTTAAGGTTAATGATTTCAAATTATAATTACTACTTCTATTATCAGGTCTTGTAATATTTAATGTATAAGTTTTTGTTTCTCCTTTTTCGTTTCTAACATTTATTTTAAATGTATTTTTTCCATATTTTAATGTTTGTTCTCCTGTAGCACCAGTAATAGTGGATTTTGAATCTTCTGCTACTGCACTGATGTTTACGCTAGATTTTTCAACATTTAAATTATATGTTGTTGTTTTTGGATCAAAGGAAAATGCTATTCCTTTAATTGATAATGAACTTAAATTATTGTTATCACTTCTATTATCAATTCTTGTAACATTAATTGTATATGTTTTTTTACTTCCTGACTCACTTGTTACAACAATATTAAATGTGTTATTTTTAGAATATGATAAACTCTTTTTTCCTGTTCCTGTTACTGATGAACTAGAATCAGTTGCAGTAGCACCAATAGTAATTGAACCATTTTCAGTATTTACATTGTAAGTTAATGTATTTTTATCAAATCCAGTAATTGTTGTTCCGTCAATAGTTAAATTATCTAATGTATTAACAGTAGATGGGACGTGAACTTTAACACTATTTCCTGTGTTAGAACTTGAAATACTATTACCTTCCTTATCTTTAGTTCCCGCTGATGTAAGTGTGAATGAACCATTTGCATCAGATGTAACATTTTTGGTTTTAAAAGTTACAGTAGCAAATATTCCATCATTTAAAGTGTTATCTCCACCAGTTGTGTCTAAAAATCCAAATTTTATTGTGTTACCAACAAGATTTGTAGTTGCTTTTGAACTAGTTGATACATATTCAAATAATGTATCATCAAAAGTTAAATTATAATTAGCAGAACCAAGTCCGTTAGTTAATCCAGTCATATTAATTTGAATAGTAAATGTATCTTCTGGATTTACAATGGATTTGCTTGCCAGTAAAGAACTGTTATACGCTAAAACAGTACTGTAACCAATAAATGAACCGATAAAAATCAATGTCATCATTAATAATTTAGAAATTAATTTTTTCATATCTTACAACTCCTCTTTTTTTTCTATACTAAATAATATAATATCGTATGCATCTCCTGCGGTTATATAATCATCATCATCTACATATGCAGCTTTAAAATACTCTTCTTCCAATAGTTTTTTTTCTATTGAATGAAGTATTATGTCATATGCATCTCCTGCAGTAATAGCTCCATCACCATCTGTATCGCCTTTGATTACTATAGTATATTCATAGTTTATATTACTTAATTCTATTTTTAATTTATATCCAGTAGCCAGAACTTGTTCATCTGTTAAAACATTACCATCTTTATCGGTTACATTTTTAGAGCCATTTGTATCTATTTTATTTAATATATCAGAAATAGTTGTATTTACATCTATGTTTAATATGTAATTATTTTCATCATCAATTTGTAAATTGCTCATATCTAAGTAATCATTTGTAATTGTGTAAATAGTTAGTAATGATTCATCTTTGTAAACTGCCACTCTCATACCAGTAGTGATATTACCACTAGTAATTAAAATATCTTCTGATTCTTCTGTTTCTTTTTTATCATATATTTTATATGTAACACCATTTGTTTTTACTTTATTAATAAATTCTTCATAATTCATAGTATTAGGAACAGTTATTAGTGTATTAAAAACATCTAAATCTTCAAACTTAATACTTAATATGTTAAATGATTTTATAACTTTTTCATTATGTATTACTTCTAGTATGTTTTCATTTATTTTCAAAGTAGCATTAGTTACTGATATATTATTTAAATCTAATTCATATGTTCCAACAAAAAGATTATTCTCATATATTTTATAATTAGTTGGAATAAATTTTACTATGTCAAATGTTTCTATTGCTACATCATTATATACAATTTCTATATTTTCATCATTTATTTTTATTGTTCCAAAATTAGTAGAAATCATAGTATGATCAATAACACCAAGATTTGTCCAAATGTAATCGTTATTTGTTTCAACTAATTCAGTGCTTGAAGTAAGTTTAATATTATCTATAGTAAATTCTTTTAATAATTCTTCATTATATATTACTTTTACTTTTTCATCTTCATATATAATATTTACATCTTCATGATCAACATTTAGATTTGAAAGAATATTTTCGTTACTTAGTTCTTCATTTCTAGGAACGTATATTATGCCATTTTCATTATCTATGCCATATTTATTTGAAGTAAGTTCAATGACATTCAAAGTGTAATCAATAGTATATGTATTATTAGAAATTTGGACATCATGATTATATGTTAATTCTATTTTATAAATTCCTGTTTTTGTCGCATTTATAATAGCGCTATCAATATTTAAAAACTCATATGTTTCCACACTCATTGCAGATTTTAATGTATTGTTTTTCCCCTCAGGCAATTTTACCATATTTGAAACTAAAAGACTCTTATTGTTTAAATCAATAGACTCATATACATAAACTGTATCTTCATATGTAAATTTATTATTATGTAATTTTAAATTTATTAATTTCCTATTTGAACTTACATCTAATGTCGTTAATTGATTATCATTGATAGTTAATGTTGTTAATTCTGTATTATTACTAACATTTAGTTGTTTAATTAAATTATTTTCAATATATAATCTTGTTAATTTTCTATTTTGGCTTACATCTAATGTCGTTATTTTATTATCACTAGCACTTAACGTTGTTAATTCTGTATTTTTGTTTATATTTAATGCAGTTAGTTGATTATTAGAAACATAAAGTTCAGTTAACATTATGTTATTACTTACATCTAGTTGTGACAATTGATTATTTTCTGCACCCAAAGACATTAATTTTTCATTTTTACTTGTATCTAATTCTATTAATTGATTTTTATTAACTAGAATATTTCTTAATTTTGAATTATTACTTACATCTAGTTGTAGCAGTTTATTATCATCGACTCTTAAATTTGTTAATTCTGTATTTTTACTTATATCTAATTCGATAAGTTGATTGTTAGAAATACGCAAATCTATTAACAATGTATTTTTGCTTATATCAAGTGTAGTTAATTTATTATAATTCAAATATAAGTATGATAAATTAGGCATTTTTTCTATTCCACTAACATCACTAATTTTGTCTGAATCTTCTGTAGTCGAATTATTAGAGCAATCTAAACTAGTTATCTCAATTAATTCATCATCACTTAAGTTATAATCATATGGGTGATTAGTATTATTTTTGTTATTATAATTATCTATAACACAGTTATAAAAGTTTTGATCTTTAAAATAACTATTTACTGGTTCTTTATATAATTTACTCACTATAAAACTATTTAATGTTGTTGGTCTATAAAAAGCATCTCTTATAAAAATAGAAAAACCAGCAACAATAAATAATATACCTAATATGAAAGTTATTTTTTTAATATTTTTT
>JAZNOG010000005.1:0-5776 GCA_045580645.1 Bacilli bacterium | reverse complement strand
TATATAATCTTTTAATACATGAATATAAGTTTGTAATTCTTGATTTGTCATTTCATTATCAGTTTTTTTATCAATCATTTTACAGTTATAATACATTTTATAATAAGAATTATATTTATCAATAATAATTTCTAAATGCCTTAAACTTTTTATAGACTCTAAATAAACACTTTCAAGTAATAAACCTTCAGCCGCTACTGAACTTGAAGTAGTATTTTTAATATTTTGTGAAGTTCTGTTTATTATTTCATTATATTGATTAATATGCTCACTAATATCTACACCAAATTCTTTTACTTCCTCTATTTTATCCTTAATTCTTATGCAAAGAGCATTATATTCTAAAGCATAATTCATACAAAATCCCCCTTTTTATATGTGTGCTAATTATATCACAAAAAACTAAAAAAGTCAATTGTTCGTTCGTTTTTTCAATAGTGTGTTTTTGTAATAATTAAAAAATTATAAGAAAAAATGGAGAAAATCCCCACTTTATATTTATGTTCTTACAACATACTTTGCTTTTGATTTGCTATAATCAATAACTTCATTCACAAATCTTTGATAATTAAAAACTTTCATACCAATTAACTCAAACTTTTCTTTAGCGTCCCTATTGCTTTCTATAATTTCATTACATTCTAATATCGTTTTATCTAAAGCATTTAATATTTTGTGTTTATCTTTATCAATTAAACTATCTAACTGTTCTTTATAAATATAATTCATCATATCTTCAATAAAACTTTGAATACCTAAATAATAACTTATGTCAAAAGAATGAAAATTGTTTTCTACTTCTACTACTTCCTCATAATTTTCTATATTTTTAATATTTTTCTTAATCAATATTATTTTCATTATACTTATAATTGCATCAACTTTATTATAAAAACTTTCTATAACTTCCTTTATATTTTCTTCTTTAGATAACTTTTGTTTATATTCATCCAACATTTCATTAAATTTATCCAAGAATCCTTCAACATTAATTTCCTTAATACATAAATACTTTTGTCTTAATAAAGAATCACATTCTTCATTTTCAATATTTTTGATATTTAATAGTTCACTTATAACAGTTAAATTTTTTTTGACATAAACAAGTAATTCATCATATAATTTTGATATTTCAAGTTCCAAATCTAATTCTAAATTTATTTCATTATCAGTGGTAAGTTCTATTTTTCTATCTAACATTTTTTTTGATTTCCCTAAATAACTAGTTAAAATATCTAACAACCTTGTTTTAAAAATATTTTTTGTTTTATCATCTAGTTTGTCTAATACTTTCAAAAATGAAATAACACTAGTAAATACTTCTTCTTTATAATCCAAATCATTAATATATTTAATTGAACTATTTATTTTTTTAATAAGTTTACCTGTTTTTGATGTTAATTCAAAAAGTAATAAATCTAAACCAGATAATAACTTTACCTTGGCACTTACAATAGAGGCATCTTTAAAATAAAATGATAAATTTTCTTCAAATACTGGGCTTAACTGTTCTTCTACTGTTTCATATTCTTTTAAAATTTTATCTAATTCTTGTTTATATATTGCTTGTTCATTAAAACTTAATTCATTTATCGAAACAAGTATTTTATTAATTAATTTTTGTTCTTCTGTATAATCTTTATCACCATTTGAAAATTGTTTTTGTTTTAATTTATTTATATCTATTTCAAAAATTTCTTTAGATATATATTTATCCATAAATTTCTTTATATCTGTAAAATAAAAATTTCTTGTCTTAAAATTAGTTTTTCTATTAAATGGAATACCTGAAAATATTATTTCTTTTGTTATCATCATTTTTTCTTTTTCATCGACAAGCCATTTTACAGGTTCAACTTCTACCCATACAAAATCTTTATCATTATAAGTTTCTCCGTTGGATAAAGTTTGTATAGATGAACCATAAAAATCTGGTTGAACTCTAATATACATTTTTTTATTATATTCATATACTTTACATTCTTCTGGATTAATTGGATTATCATTAGTTCTCCTATTAACAGTAAAAGTAAAATTTGTTTTATGTAATAAATTACGATTAAATAAATCTTCTAAATTATTTTGAATTTCTTTAGAAGCTGCACTTCTTGGATAATATCCATATTCAACTTCTAATATTCCATCATCCAATCTATTATTTACCTTATTAGAAATCATTGAATCAATATTTGAAAACTTTAAAACTAGGCGACAGCCAACAGAGCGCCAATCGGTAGGCAAGTATTTTCTAAGACCAACGTTAGAAATAATCCACACGGAAGATTCTCTATAACCTGTTTTTGTCCAGTAATAGCCTTTTTTTTCATTTGAAAAGGGTATTTCATCTTTATAACTTTCAAAGAAAGTGCCCCCTAAAACAATTGCAAAATCTGTTATTACAGCTTTTGCATCTATTTTTTTAAATATTTCAAGTCTATTTTTTTTCCATATTTGATCATATTCTAAAAACGTTAATTTATGCATAAAAACACACCCTTTAAATGTCTTTTAATATATCAAAAAATAGTAAAAAAGTAAAGAAATAATGTTTTATATTTATCATATCATTTAATATGGAAACAGATAGTAGATTAAATAGTATAATTATTGATGAAGAAATACTCTTTCTTTTTATTATTTTAAACTTATTTAACTTTCAAGCTGATGAATTTGAAAAACAGTATTTATTTGAAAATAACAAAGAATACTTACTTAAAGCAAAAGAAATTTCTATTTTTACATTATTTACTACATTACTTATCTACATATACTTTTGTTATTTAAATTATAAAGATTTACAAAACAAGATAAAACAAAATAAAAATACTTCCCTCTTTGAAACTAGATTAATAGGAAGCATTTTAGTAGTCATAGGTCTATCACTTTTACTATATTTTAGAATAAAAGATAGGTTAAATGATAATATAGATATATCTGAAAATTTATAATGGGAATGTTACATAAAAAAGCAAAAATGCTAAAGAAAAGGCAACTATAGTCCAAACTATTTTTAAGATTATATTTAATATTTTATTTAAATTTCTGTTTTTTATATTTTCATCAATATATTTTTTAATTGGAAGATATATTTGTTTTCCTAAAGATTCATTATATATTTGATCTATATATTCTTTCATGCACTTGCCCCCTTTATATCATCAATAGTTACTTTACTATTATGAGGAATTGGTTTCCATGTTACCTTCATAAAAATAGCAAAATAAATAGTCCATCTACCAATAATATCAAATGTAGGCCAAGTTAATGTAAATAAAATTTTATCTTTAAACTTCATTTTCTTTATTCTATCTTTTTCCACTATCATAACATATATAGCAGTCCAGCAATTTAGTAAGTATCTACTTAATCTATAAATTATTCTTGATAAAATAGTTACAAATAAACTAACTATAAAAGCAAAAAATCCTGGATTAACATTAAACAATTTATCATTAAAGATAAATGCAAATGCTTTAGATAAATAATTAGAACCACTAAATAATGGAAAATTTTCTAATCCATTATAACCACTGTAAATAGAGAAAATTATTACATAGACAATTAACCATCTAATTAGATTTATTAAAACAATTGGAGTAAGTTGTACTAAAGTATCAAATGATGCAAAACGATGTCTAATAGATTCAACTAAGTTTAAAAAAAATTCTTTTGCATTAGTTGCCTTGCCTCTTTTATTTGGATTATCCTCAATAAATAATTTACCAAAGAAAATATTTAAAAACAACTTAGGACCAGATTCACTAAAAGCCATCAAATGTCCTTTGCTCCATCTTAAACGTTGTCTTAAAGCAACTTTCAAGCTTATTGGTTGTTCATCATAGAACATAGCTTCATCTTGATAAGTTATTTGATAACCTTGCGCTACTACATCTGCAGTTAATGCCCTATCTTCTGTAAGAGATGTATAATGCCAACCATTTTTTACTATTTCACTAGCAAATAAAAAACCAGTTCCTTGAATATTAGTTGCCAAACGAAGCACGCTTCTAGCTCTATGATTAGCCCTAATTGATCTAAGCCAGTGAAGTGCATAAGTGGAAGCTATCCAGTTTTCATCAAAATTTTTAGTATTACGATATGAAGTAATTATTTTACATCCTTCGTCAAAAGCATCATTCATTTTAGTTATATAATTAGTATTCAATAAATTATCTGCATCAAAAATAAAATATCCTTCAAAAGAACTTCTTCCATAATCTTCTTCAATTCTATCAAGTAAATATTCTAATGCAAATCCTTTAGTTCTATGGGCATCATCAAATCTTTCATAACAAATAGCGCCCTTTTCTATTGCCTTTTCTTTTGTTTTATCAGTACAATTATCTGCCACTACAAAAACTGTCAAAAGTTCTTTTGGATAATCTTGCTTATTTATACTATCAATTAAATTGCCAATAACTGTTTCTTCATTCCTAGCAGCAATTAAAATAGCATACTTATGCTTATTTTTAGCAGGTTTAAACTTTCTAGTCCATAAAAAACCAATTGCATAATAAAAAGACTTATGAATAACAATAACCGATAAAATAATTCCTAAAATTTTATATATATCTAAACTGAAAAAATAAATATTATTTATTAAATCCATACTACTTCCCTCTTCTTTTTGTATTATATCATATCAAAGAAAAAACAGGCAACTTTTTATAAAAAAAGAAATCATAAGTTGTTGATTTCTTCAATTGTTAAACAAGTAATTTCACTAATCAAATTTGTTGTCATTCCTTTATTTAACATATTTCTTGCCACTATTTTCTTTTCTTCTAAAATACCATCTTCTTTACCACTACTATAACCTTTTTCTATACCTTGTTCTATACCTTGTTCGATACCTTGTTCTATGCCTTGTTCTATGCCTTGTTTAATACCTTCTTCAATACCTTGTCTAATACCTTCTTCTCTTGCTCTTTCTCTTTCTTCTCTTATAAGTGTATTTTTTAATCTTTCTTCATGTAATTCTTTATCATATAATCCAACTATTTCTTCATTACTTGATGCATCTAATGCTTCTTTTACATATTCTTCCATAACTATATTCCCTTTCGCTATTTCTTTTGATTTTTCTATTTTTGTTTCTACCAACAAAAGTAGTAATCTCTCTAATTCATTTATGTCCTTATTATAGCATACATTTTTTAGTTTAGGAAGATAGATGTTTATTACATTTATTTTATCTGTAAGTAGATTCCCTTCTTTATCTCTTATATTGTATTCTTCTATAAATGTTTCATGTCCTTCAAATTCAAAGTTATTTAAGTTTACTTGATATACTCTTTCATAATTATATTCTTTATCTCCACTTTTCATATTGCTTTTATAGATATCAAACATATATGAAAGATTTCTTTCTAATGCTCCAATACTATTATAGTTATTTACTTCTATATTTATATATTCATCATCTAACTTACAAACAAAATCTACTGTTTTTTTAGAATCATTTATATTATCTATATTTATTTTGTTTTTTACTAATTCTATATTATTTAAAACCTCTTCTTTATCTAGATTAAATAATAATGATATAAAATATGCTGGATATTTTATTCTACTTGTGTTATTAAACATGGCATCAAACATCGTATTAGAGTAAAAAGGTATAGTAGTATCTTTCGTTTTTTCTTCCATTTCATATTTTTTAGAAGTTATTACATTCTTAGAAAATAGTGATTTTTCTTTTACATTTATCATTTGTTCTCTCCTTTCAAAAGACAATATAAACTATTACATAGATATATGCAAATGACTATTTTTT
>JAZNOG010000004.1:0-20275 GCA_045580645.1 Bacilli bacterium | reverse complement strand
AGATAATGAAGTAATAGGATTATATGATAAAGAGTTACATGATGAGATGCTTAAAAATACAATGATAGATAATGCAAGAACTGATGGTGTTGAACTGGGTATTGAAATAGGAATAGAACGAGGTATTAATATAGGTATAGAACAAGGTATAGAACAAGGAAACAAACAAAAACAAATTGAAATAGCCAAAAATATGTTAAATAAAAATATGGATATAACCATAATTAGTGAAATAACAGGTTTATCTACAGAAGAAATAGAAAAGCTATGATATATTATCTTGTTTAGATTAGAAGGTGTCAATTTGACATCTTTTTTTGATTTTAATTCAAATTATTGTTATAATAAATAAGGAGATGATAGTATGGCACTTAAATATGATGAAAATAGTATAAAAATACTTGAAGGATTAGATGCAGTTCGTAAAAGACCTGGTATGTATATTGGTTCTACTGATAAAAGAGGACTACATCATTTAGTATGGGAAATTGTAGATAACGCTATAGATGAAGCAATAAATGGATATGGCTCTGATATAAAAATTATTTTGCATGAAGATGGAAGTATAAGTGTAGAAGATCATGGTCGTGGACTTCCTGTTGGAATGCATCCATCTGGCAAATCTACTCCTGAAGTTATTTATACAATACTTCATGCTGGTGGCAAATTTGAAAATAGTGGCTATAAAGTATCTGGTGGTCTTCATGGTGTTGGAGCTTCAGTTGTAAATGCGCTTAGTAAATGGCTTGAAGTAACTATTAAAAGAGATGGGCATGAACACTATATAAGGTTTGAAAATGGTGGAAGGGTTGTTGTGCCTTTAAAAGAAGTAGGAACCACTAATAGGACTGGAACTATGGTAAGATTTATGCCAGACCCTGAAATATTTTCATCTATTAATTTTTCATACACTACAATTGTAGAAAGGATGCAAGAGTCTGCATTTTTAATAAATGGTCTTACTATTGAAGTTGTTGATTTAGAGGATAAAAAACAAGCAAAATTTTGTTACGATAATGGATTAGTATCATTTGTTGAAATGATAAACGAGAATAAAAACCCTATACATAACGTTCATAGTTTTAAGGGAACAAAAAATAATATTGAAGTAGATATTGCTTTTCAATATACAGATTCATATAATGAACATGTTATTTCTTTTGTAAATAATGTAAAAACAATAGATGGTGGAAGTCATGAGGTAGGTTTTAGAACTGCTCTTACTAGAGTGTTTAATGATTACGCTAAAAATAATGGTTTCTTTAAAGCAAAAGAAAAAGCCTTTGATGGTAGTGATGTTCGTGAAGGTATAACTGCCGTTATTTCTCTTAAAATACCTGAAGCATTATTGCAGTTTGAAGGGCAAACAAAATCAAAACTTGGAACACCTGAAGCAAAAAGCGCAGTTGAATCTATCACAACAGAAAAATTATTATTCTTTTTAGAAGAAAATAAAAAAATTGCTACTGAAATAGTAGAAAAATCTTTAAAAAGTAAACTTGCTCGTGAAGCTGCTAGAAAAGCTCGTGAAGAAGTTCAAAATGGAAAGAAAAAAGGTGCGAAAGAAAAATTATTATCAGGAAAACTTACACCTGCTGGTTCTAAAAATAAAGATAAAAATGAACTATTTCTAGTGGAAGGGGATTCTGCGGGTGGTTCTGCTAAACAAGGTAGAGATAGAAAATTTCAAGCAATTCTTCCACTTCGTGGTAAAGTATTAAATACCGCTAAGGCAAAACTTGAAGATATATTAAAAAATGAAGAATTAAATACTATGATTTATACAATAGGGGCAGGATCTGGTGCAAGTTTTGATAAAGAGGATATTGCTTATGATAAAGTAATAATTATGACTGATGCCGATGATGATGGAGCACATATTCAATGTTTACTTTTAACATTCTTTTATAGATATATGAGACCTCTAATAGAAATAGGAAAACTTTACATTGCAATGCCTCCACTATATAAAATAACAATGGGAAAACAAATAGATTATGCTTATACAAATGAAGAATTAAGGGAAAAAACAGAGGGTAAAAAGTGTGAAATACAAAGATATAAAGGGCTTGGTGAAATGAATGCTGACCAACTTTGGGAAACAACAATGAATCCTTTAACTAGAACCTTAATTAGAGTAAGCATAGATGATGCTGCACTTGCAGAAAAAAGAGTAGAAGTTCTAATGGGAGATAAAGTAGAACCTCGTAAAGAATGGATTGAAGAAAATGTGGAATTTTCTTTAGAAGATAGTTATAAAATAAATTAACATATTTAGGCTATAAAAATGATTATTTTATTATTTAATAGTCTTTTTTTGTAGAATAATATAAAAAATATTTTAAATTGTTATTGATTTTTATGTCAAATTTTGTTATCTTAAAATGTAATATTATTGTGAGATGTTGTTATGTTGAAAGATATTCATGATGTTAACGATACTAGATGTATTAAAATTGATAATGTCGGCATTACAAAATATAAACTTCCTACTATATTTGTTTCTAAAGAAAAATATAGTTTATGTAATATACAAGCAGAATTAGAAAATTATGAATCAATTCATGAACATAATGTATATGCTAGAGGCAGAATATGATAATAAGTTTGAAAATAAATGAATTTTACAATTTTTAAAATTTTATCTAACATTTATAAGAAAAATATATTTGATAGAATTTCTTTTGAAAAAATGTATTATTTTGTTAATAAAAATGATAATGAAAAAATAATTATTAGGACTAGCAGGGTTTTAGATACTTCTAGTGATTATTCTATTTATTTTAAGGGACAATTGCATGCTCAAGAAAAAGTGATAAATAGTGATGGAAAGAAAATAGTTGAAAATGAGATTACTGTTTCAAAATTAAGGTCATTTTTTGAAAATCCTAATTATGATTATGCTAAAAGAGTTGAAATGATTACTTTTATATCAGAAGATCAAATACCTGGGGTAAATATTTATGTCAAAAGATTACCAAATATTGAAAACAGAATAATGGATATATATGGTCAAAAGGAAGATATACGTAATTTCATTGATAAGATTATGTTAAATCATAATGATAATAAAAAAATATTACACAATTTAATATCGGACAAAAAGTATGAAGATGAAGATTTTACTGATCACAATTTAAGATTTGCAGATATGGAGAATGCTATAAATCAAGAGATAGAAATATATAATTTATTAAATAAGGAGAATGAAAAATGGAATATGAAGTAAGATATTATTATCCGTATGATAGTTTAGAAACAATAATAGAAAAATTAAATAATCAGATTGATTTACAAAATAAAGGACGTTTTTATGAAAAGACTAGTCAATATAATCATCCGATGAAAGAGTATGATTATTATAGTAAAGAAATTGATGGAAGATTTAGACTTAGAGTTACAAAAAACGAAAACATTTCTCAATGTAAATTAAGTTGGAAAAGAAGGCTAAAAGATAATATTTCTTCTTTTGTAAATAAAGAAGAAGAGGTAGAGGTTCATATAGATTATAATGAACAAAAAAACTTTCTATTTATAATTGAAAATGTCCTTCATATGAATTTAATTGAAAGTTATGAAAGATATAGAAATGTTTATGAAAATGATGAAATAGAAATAGTGGTAGATGAATATCCTTTTGGTGTTGCTGTTGAAATTGAGGCAAAAAAAGAAAATAATAGTCCTGAAGAAACAATAAAATATTGGATTGAAAAATTATCTGTAGATGAAAATAGGAGATATAAGTTATCTTGGGATGATAAATATAGTGAACTTTGTAAAGAACAAGGCAAGGAAATTTATAATGAGGTTTTATTTTCTTTAGATATGCCAAAGGTGGAATAACATGATATTAAAAAATATAGATTATGTGGTAAAAAATAGTGAACACGTGAAGATAAATGAACAAAAAATTGATGATTTATTAACGTGTTTAAGCTATGAAAAGGTAACCAATTGGTTTAATTATTTTAAGGATAAGTTTAGTAAGGAAGAAACAACGCTGTTATTATTTTTATCAAATTCAATAAATTTTTGTTTTTGGAATAACCATAATTATAAGGAAGAATATGAAGGAATTAGTTACCAAAGTTCTGAGGCTGTTTTTGTGTCCTTAATAAAATATTTTGTAAATAATAAAGATAAAATTAAAATATCGTATTTAAAGGATATGACTTTAGAAGAATTTAAAAATATTTTTAATGATGAGTTATTTTTAATAAATGAGAGATATGAATCTTTTATGAAAACTGTATTTGTCATATATAAAAAGAATAATAGTTTTTATGAAGAATTATTCAGTTGTGATGATACAAAAAAGCTTCTTAGATATATTGTAAATGAGTTTGATAATTTTAATGATATTGGGGTATATAAGAAAAAAGAAGTGGAATTTCATAAAAGGGCAATAGTTTTGGTTAAGGATTTATTTTTCAATGTTTTAATAATAAGAAATAATTTAAAAAATATTGATTCATTACCAGGTTGCGCTGACTATAATATTCCAAGATTTTTATATGATATAGGTATTTTAGAATATTCTAATGATTTAGTCACGAAAATTAAAGAAAATACTCAGTTATTACATAATTCAGATGAAGAAATAGAAATAAGGGCAAATATGATATATGCGATAAAATTAATTTGTGATAAGCTAAAAGAAAATAATGAAAATATAAATATGATCTGTTTAGATAATATTTTGTGGAATTTATCTAGAAAAAATAAAAATAGTAATAATCATAAAACGATTAGTATATTTTATTAAACAAAAAAACTTCAGAAATAAATCTGAAGTTTTTATATGTCTTTTTATCTGTTGTAGAATTCAATGATAAGTTCTTCTCTAATTTCAGGATTAAGTTCACTTCTTTCAGGAAGTCTAACATAAGTTCCTTCAACTTTATTTGCATCAAATGATACAAATTCAACTCTATTTAGAACTTTTTCTAATGATTCTTTTACTGCTTTATGATCTTTTGATTCTTCTTTAAGTGCTATAGTAGAACCTACTTTAACTCTAAATGAAGGAATATCAACTTTTTTACCATTAACAGCAATATGACCATGATTTACAAGTTGTCTTGCTGCACGTCTAGTAGAAGCAAAACCTAAACGATAAACTAAGTTATCAAGTCTTGATTCAAGTAAAACTAATAAGTTTACACCATGAATACCTTTAAGTTTACCAGCTTCTTTGAAAGTCTTTTTAAATTGTCTTTCATTTAATCCATACATAAATCTAACTTTTTGTTTTTCTTTTAATTGTTCAGCATAACTTGATGGTTTTCTTTTACGATCAGCACCATGTTGTCCTGGACCATATGGACGACGAGCAAGTTCTTTCCCATTTTCAAGTAAAGAAGCACCAACACGACGAGCTTGTTTATAACTTGGACCTGTGTATCTTGACATATTTTTCTCCTTTCATAGTTTATTTTCCATAAACAATAAAATTATTTTTTCATCTTATAGGGTGTTTAATCTATGCTTTCACTCAAGCAGAAAGTTACTAATCAATTTCAAATAAACACATTATAAAATTAAAAATATTGCTGCTTTATGTCTATGCGTTTATAATTATATATATTTTTCCTTAGAAAGTCAAGAAAATGTTTGCTAAGAGGGTCTTTTTAATTATAATATTTACTAAGGAGATGGTTAATTATATGAAAAAAGCATATAATTTAGCATTTGATATAGTTGCTATAAAAGAAGAAAAAAGAAAAAGAGAAATATTTACAATTATTCATGATGGAGAAAAAGTTGTTTTATTTGATGAATTAAAACGTGATTCTGGATATAGAAAGTTTGCATATGATGAAAATTATTTGGTTGTTTTATTTAAGTTTTATGATACTAAAAATTTTGCACATACGGTAGCTGCTTATAATATAAAGAAAAAAAGATTGCTTGATTTAGAAAATAATGAAAATTTAAGTGCTGCTTTGGATTATATGTTTGTTGATAAAGAATCTTTTCCTTTAACATTTGTTTTAGAACTTATAAATGATGAAGAATTAGGTCTTAAAACAAAAGAAGAATTAGAAGATAGTATTATTTATTATTTAACAAATGGTAATGAAAATATAACTTTAGAAGAAATAAAACAATATATTTTTAATTGTTATCCAAAACTTAAAAAATATACAAATTTATCTATACCATTTGCTGTTAGTGATTATCAATGTATTTTAGAAGAATTTAATAAATATGAGTTAGAGTTTCATAAAATGCCTCAAATAATAGATGAGGAAAAGGATAGAAAAGCAGTTAGACAAAGAACAAAATAATAAGGGAGAAACAAAACTATGAATAGAGAACAATTAGAAAAATTAAAACCAAAACCATGGAGACAGACTCACTCACAAAATGATTATCCAAAAGTAGTAGTGGAAGCTAGACATACTATGTTAAGTTACCAACGCCCACAAGGAAAAACTAATCAAATGATTGATAGTTATACTATGTCTCGATTAGAATTATTATTTGGTAGATTATGTAGGGATAATATTAATGAAGAATTAAAAAATAAATATAGGGAATCTTTGCTTGAAGCTTTTAATATACTACCAAGTGAACTTAATGATGAAAAAAAGGCTATATTTGTTAGTGAATTAAGTGAAGCGCTAATCCGTTATTTTAAATCAATTGGTCAAAAAGAAATTTTAATTCCTAATATGTTAGAAGAATTAAAAGTTTTACTAGAAAAATCTAATTTACCAATTGAAGCAGTAAAAGAATTAGCATTTACAAATGATAGTGTAAAACAACAAAAAATTGAAGAGAAACATTATACAGAAGAAGAATTGTTTGAATTAATGAAAGAAGAATTAGCAAAAAAAGAATATTTTGAATTCAAATTTCATGCATCACATCTAAGATATTATAATCATACATCTATATTTGTTGGTAAAAAAAGTAGAAGAGTCTTACAAATTTATGTAACAAGAGGTGATTCTCGTAGTGGCGATTTACATAGAAGCGATGTTATTGAAAATGAAGAAAAAATGTGGAAGATATTAGAAAACTATGATGACGAAGGATTTGCTTATATTACAATGAATTCTTTTGAAATTGATGAATTAAAAAAATACGTTGTTCCTGAGGAATGGGAAAAAATAAAATCTTCAGTTAATAGGGGATATGCTAGAAGAGTAATGTTAAGATAATTGAAAATAGTTGTAATGTAAAATATTTGGTGGTTTTGAAATATGGGATTTGAAAGTAGGATAAAGACTTGTAAAAACGAAATAACGGAAGCGAAAGATATACTTTCATATGCAGAAAAACAAATGGAAGATGAAATTAATAGGATAAAAGCTGAAATTAATAGGGTAAAAGAAAAATATCAACCAATAATTAGATTCAGAAAAGATTGTTTAAATCAAGTAGAAAGAGATTAGTATGATACTTCACGTATAATGGCTAAATATTCAAAATTTGAAAAAAATGATTTAGGAAAAATTTTAGCATTACTTACTAGTTTTGTTACAGGAGAAGATTATGTTTATGGAGGAATATCTAGTTTGCGCGATATTGATTATAATCAATATGTTATAAAAGTAATGCCTAGAAGTTTAATAGGTCATCTAACAATAAAAGGCAACTTTATGATGAAAGAATAATTTTAATTGGTTTTAATGATGGTAAAATTTATAGAGAATCGTTTTTTTATTATAATATAGAAAAAAAAGATCAAGAAAAAAATCTTGGTGTTAATAATTATTATCTTGTTGCTGGAGGGGGCATAAAAAATGAAGAACGTTTTTCATATTTAAATGATTTTATTGATTATATGATAGAATATAAAATTAGAGTTTACGAAGAAGAAGAACTAAGTTATGATAATATGATTTATTTGTTGAAAGAATATCTTTTTTCAATTATGAATGTAATTGAAAATGAATTTCGAAAATTAGATGAACAAGATGAAATTAAAGCATTAACAGAAGCAAAAGAAAAACAAGTTGCAAGAAGAAGAGTTTTGGAAGAATTCATAAATTCATAAAAAATAAAATCTCTAAATAATAAAGAACATACTAATAGATTAATGTTAAGATAAAATAAGAACTGAAAGGAAGTGATATAAATGTGGACGCTACATGATGAATTAATTGAAGAAGCAGAAAAATATCGACAAAATCCATTTGAAGTTAAACCATACAATCCATCTCACGCACCTTGGAATTATTCTGGCTTACATTTGCCTATTTTTCCACCAGTAAGTCCTACTCATGACGAAGTTAACTTTTCTCATGAAGAAGGTGTGAAAATGTTAGAAAAGATGATAGAAAATGATCCGTTTATGTTCGAGGATGAAAAAAAATTATTTGAGGATGCCAAGCAAGATGAAAAAATAATTGGTGTTTCTATAGTTAGACAAAGAAAATAATTTATAAAAAGTGGAATTATCACTTTTTTTGTTATATAATTAAAATGGAGGTAACAATATGAAAAAAATAGCAATTTTATTTGGAGGAAAAAGCGCTGAACATGAAGTTAGTATTAAAAGTGCTAAAAGTATTTATAATAATATAGATAAAGATAAGTATGATATTTCTTTATTTTATATGGATAAAGAAAATAATATATTTGAAACTGATTCTCTAGAATTAAATAATTTAAAAGAAACTACTTTTATGAAATTGAAGGAATATGATTTAGTATTTCCTGTAATGCATGGCTCTTATGGAGAAGATGGAAAGTTACAAGGTTTATTAGAAGTTTTAGGTGTTAAATATGCAGGTTGTAATCTTTTATCCAGTGCTTTATGTATGGATAAGGTATTTACTAAAAAAGTGTTAGATACAGTAGGAGTTCCAAATAGTCCATATCTTTATTTTACTAAAGGAAATTTTGACTTAGAAAATGTAAAAGAAGAAGTTAAAGAAAAACTAGGTTATCCTTGCTTTATTAAACCATCTAACTGTGGTAGTAGTGTTGGAATAAATAAATGTAAAAGTGAAGAAGACTTAGAAAGATGTATAAATGAGGCTTTATTGTATGATAATAAAGTTTTAATTGAAAAAAATATAGTAGGTAAAGAAGTAGAAGTAGCAGTTCTTGGTAATAATGATTTAGTTGTATCTAACATAGGAGAAATTTTATCAGTAGATGAATTTTATACTTATGATGCTAAATATAATAAAGATTCAATAACTAAAATACCTGCAGATATTTCTATAGAAGTAGCAGATAAAATAAAAGAATATGCAAAAGTTGCATACAAAGAACTAGAATGCTCTGTTTTATCAAGAATTGACTTTTTAGTTGATGAACAAGATAATATTTATTTAAATGAAATAAATACAATGCCAGGTTTTACTAATATTAGTATGTATCCTATGTTAATGGGAGAAGTAGGTATTTCATATTCTCTCTTAATAGATAAAATAATTAGTTTATCACTTGAAAAATAAGTGTTTAGTTAAAGACTAAATGCTTTTTTTATTGTATAATGTTTTTGAAGGAGTTATTATGTTGTTGAAAGAAGAATATATTGTAGAAATTATTGATGTTGATAATAAAGGCAATGGTATTGCTAAAATAGATAATTTTGTTATTTTTATTAAAGGTGCTTTGAAGAATGAAAGAGTAAAGATAAGAATAGAAAAACAAGAAAAAAACTATGCTTATGGAAAAATTATAGAAATACAAGAAAAATCAAGTGAAAGAGTAAGTGCTTTATGTCCTTATTATAATTTGTGTGGTGGGTGTAGTTTTCTTCATACTACTATGAATAATGAAAATAAAATAAAAGAAGACTATATAAAAAGATTGTTTCCGTCTATTAAAGTTAATTTTATGCAAAATGATTATGAATATAATTATCGTAATAAAGTAACCTTACATGTTAAAGATAAAAAAATTGGTTTTTATAAAGAAAAAACAAATGAAATAGTAGAAATAGATAAATGTTTGTTACTTGATGAAGAGTTAAATAATGTTTTATCTATCATTAAGAAATTTGATTTATCTAATATTTCAGAGATAATATTAAGAAAAACTTATTTTACTAATGAGGTTATGATATGTTTTGATAAAGAGTTGAAAGATAAAGATTTAAAAGAAATATTAAAGTTAGAAAATTTAAAATCATTATATTTTGGTGAAAAACTAATATTTGGAATGCCTTATATATTGGAAGAAATAAATAATATAAAATATGCAATATATAAAGATTCTTTTTTTCAAGTTAATTCAAGAGGTTTGATTTTATTATATGATGTAATAAAAAAATATGCTTCTTACGGAGAAAATTTACTTGATTTATACTGTGGATGTGGTTCAATTGGTATATATTTAAATAAAAATTTTAAAAATATTTTAGGGGTTGAAATGAATAAAGATGCAATAAAAGGCGCTAATAAAAATAAAAAGTTAAATAAATTAGATAATATTTCTTTTATATGTGGTGATTCTTCTATTATAAGTAAAGAGGTTGATGTTTTAATAGTAGATCCTCCAAGAAGTGGTTTATCTAAAAAAGTATTAAATAATATATTAAGTAATAGGACTAAGAAAATTATTTATGTTTCTTGTAATCCTGGGACATTAAAAAGAGATTTAAATATTTTAAAAGAAATGTATAATATAGAGGAGATGACTATAGTAAATATGTTTTGTAAGACAGAACATGTTGAAACTGTAACATTATTATCTTTAAATAGGTGATGTTTATGAAATTAGAGGATATTTTAATTAGTGATGATATTACAAAGTCTATTTATAATAATTTTGATGAGTTAATAAAACTTATTCCAGAAATAAAAGATATGATAGGTTTTGATCATATAAATCCAGGTCATCATTTAGATGTATGGAATCATACTTTGAAGACTTTAGAAATATCTGAAAATAGTTTTGAAATAAGACTTGTTTTATTATTACATGATATAGGAAAACCACATTGTTATAAAGTAATTGATGGTATTAGAAGATATAAAGGACATCCTATAAAATCAAGTTTAATGTCATTTGAAATACTTAAAAGATTAGGATATAACGAGGAATTCATTGGAAAAATATGCTATTTAATAAAAGTTCATGATGATTTAATAACAGATGAGGATATAAATAATGATTATCAAACTTGTTTATTAAGATACAAAATACAATATTGTGATGGAATGGCACATCATCCTAATACTTTAGATAGAAGAAAAGAGTATTTTTCTAGAATGAGAAAAAAATTAAATGTAAATAAATAATTTTATTTTGATAATATTTCATATAATTTCTTGAGGACTTGTTTTGTTGATTTAAATAATAACAAATTTCTTTAAATTCAAGAAATCTGTTGACATTGCAAAATAAATTTAGTATAATTCTAAGCGGTACATTTTTCTTATATATCCCATTTTATGAGGTCTGGGAAACTTCATAAATTTGATTAAGAAAGAAAGGAATTGAAGAATATGAAAAGTTATATGCAAAAGAAAGAAACTGTTGAACGTAATTGGTATGTAATTGATGCTACAGACATTCCATTAGGACGTTTAGCTAGTCGTGTTGCTACTATGTTAAGAGGAAAACATAAAGCAACATATACACCACACATTGATTGTGGAGATTATATTATTATTACAAATGCTGGTAAAGTAAAACTTACTGGAGACAAATTAAATAAGAAAGTATATTATAATCACTCAGGTTATACTGGAGGATTAAGAGTTCGTAAAGCTAGTGAAATGCTTGAAAAATATCCAGTTGAAATGATTGAAAGAGCTGTAAAAGGAATGTTACCACATGGTAGATTAGGTAGAACAATGTATAAAAAATTGTTTGTATATGAAACTGAAAATCATCCACATATGGCTCAAAAGCCTGAAAAATACGAAATTAAATAATGGAGGAAGAAAGTATGGCAAAAAATACATTTTATTATGGAACTGGTAAAAGAAAAACAAGTATTGCAAAAGTAAAACTAACTTCTGGAACTGGTAAAATTACAGTAAATGGTAAAGATGTTTATGAATATTTTCCATTTGAAACATTAGTAATGGATTTATCTCAACCACTTGATCTTACAAACACAAAAGAAAAATTTGATGTTGAAGCTACAGTTAAAGGTGGAGGATTCAGAGGTCAATCTGGTGCAATTCGTTTAGGGATTGTAAAAGCATTATTAGAATATGATAGTGCTTCAGATCCAACAAGTCCAGAAAGCTTTAGAAAAATTTTAAAAGCTAACGATTTAATTACTCGTGATTCAAGAGTTGTTGAACGTAAAAAACCAGGACTTAAAAAAGCACGTCGTGCACCACAATTCAGTAAGAGATAAAAAATTAAAAGTCAGTTTATACTGGCTTTTTTGTTTTAAAATTATTGATTACACAAGCCATTTTTTAATTGATGATTACAAGTTTTTTGTAATATTCTTATCTATCTTAAAATAGTAGAGAAAATCAGGTGTTTTATTAATTGATAAAAGAATAATAACAAGTAATTAGTTGCTTGAAAATATTTTAAATTTGGGTTATAATATTTATATTTTTAGAGGGCTAGGAGGTATTTTAATGAATGATGATTCTTTAAATAATACAAAAAATAAAATCTTATTACTTGAGCAAGAAATAAAAACTTTAGAACAAAAAAGGAGAAAATTACAAGAATTAAAAAAAGAATATTATTGTGATTATTTTGATAAAAAAAAAGAAAATTATACGCTTTTAACTGATATTCCTAAGAATCCCACAAAAGAAAAACATATTTTGTATGATTATTCAGTGTTTAATATAGACGAAATAGGAAAAATAATATGTTATTTATTTAGAGATTATGAAAAAAAAGAATTAATTTCAAGAAGGTTATATAATATTGAAATGGCTGAAAATAAATTTGAAATGTATCAAGTATACTTGCCTATATTAGTTATTGGAAATCCTGAAGCAATAGAAAAAGGAAAAAAGAATAAGAATAATATAGTTATTGATTATAAATCATATGCAATTTTAGATGAATATCCTACAGATAATCCTGTCATATGGGATACTTTTAGCTATAGTAAGCCATATAAACTTTCTAATTATGGACATTTATTAAATTATAATGGTGATTTAGCATTTAATTATAAAAATTATGAATTTATAAGAGAACTTATTTATAGTTTGGCTTATTATCAAAAAGAACATAATATACGTTTAATGAGTTCTGTTGATACTGAAAGCGTATATAAAAAAATATATAAAAAATAAATTGTTTTATTATTGAAACTAGAATGCATTTTGATATGAAATTTTGTTTTAATTCAAAAGCCCTTTTATGGGTTTTAAATATTTTAATAAGAGTTTAATAGGTTTTTAATGATCTTAAAGTTTACAAGTTACAGGTAGGTTTAAAATAAACTATTTTCTTGTATATATATTTTTTTTACAAACGAATTTATATTCATGATTTTTAACAATATTAAAATATTCATCTACACTAATAATAGCGCCACAAGCAGAAGCAACAGCACAACATGTTATGCTTTCGCATATCCAAAAAGTTTTATCATGTTCTATGACAAAAGGAAATTTATTGTTAATAAAATTTTGTTGCTTAAAATTTTCTATAGGCTTATATCCATTATTAACTAAATAATTATAAAAATTTCTTCTTTCCTCAATATTGTTACTTTGAACAATGTATTGTTTTACCATATTACTCCTTTCTACATCTTGCTAGAAAAGAAAAAGATTCAAGATATCTCTTGAACCTTTAAAGATATCTTATAGTTCTAGCATTACCACCTAACTTAATAGGTTGGTGAGACTTCATTGGGCTAGTCCCTCCGTCTCTCTTTATAAGATGTAATTATATTGTATCATATTATTTGCAAAAAATATACTGTCATTTTTGTTGTTTCGAACAAATAAATAGATTATAATAAATACATGTTTTAAAAAAATGGTGGTATTATGGAAATAAAGAAAACAAAAAATAATATGAACTCATATAATTTTGAATTAATTAAAGATGATAAAAGTTTAAAAATTTCATTTTCAGGTGCTTTAGATTTACATATGTCATTAAGTGATGGCAAGATAATACCAGATAATGAGAATGTAAGTATATATTTTGATATTACAAAAGAACATTATGATTTATTTGCTTTATTTGATGCATTATATAAAAGTATTATTTCATGTAATATATTTGAAGATAAAAAGCTTAATAAAAATTTATTTTTAAGTTATGAGTATCATATTTTAGTAGATGAAAATAAAAATATTAATTGGGTTAGTGATGATGGACCTTTTGAATTAGAGGATATGCTTAGAATATCAAAATATGATGATGATACATATAGATTAACATTTATTAGAAATGACAAGGAACTGGATTTTGGATATAAATCTTCTAGAAAAATAAGTGTTAGATTTAGAAATTCTGGTTCTAGGTATAAACCATTTAATGTTCCGTTTATGAAAATGTATCAAGAACTACATAATATTGATCTAAATTTTCATCAAATGCATATTGAAGAAATTAGCTATATTAGAAAATTAAATAGAAAAATATAAAAGAAAAGATTTAATGAGGTGATTTAATGATATTAGAAGAATTTGATGAATGTAAAACTTCTACATTTAATCCTACTGAAGTAGAAAATGTTATTTCTAATTTTCCTAAAATTGGTGTTACTTGTTTTTCTAAAAAACTTATAGATAGATATGTAGAAATATTTAATGGTGAAAAAATAGGAGAAACAAAAAACGCTAATGGAGAAGCACCTATTTATAAAATAAAATATAAAGGTATAGAAATAGCTTTATTTATGTCTAGAGTTGGAGCGCCTGCTTGCACTGTAGGATATGAAGAAATTTTAGCTATGGGACTTGAAAAACTAATAATGTTTGGCACATGTGGAGTATTAGATAGAAATATAGAAGATTTAGCTATTATTATCCCAAATTCCGCTATTCGAGATGAAGGGACTAGTTATCATTATATGAAATCATGTAGAGAAATAAAGGTTAACGAAAAATATAAGTCTTTATTTATAGATATATTAAAGACTAATAATGTTTCTTATGTAGAAGGAAAAGTATGGACAACAGATGCTCCTTATAGAGAAACAAAAGAAAAAGTCTTAAAAAGAAAACAAGAAGGCTGTATTTGCGTAGATATGGAATGTTCTTCTATGAATGCAGTTGCTAAATTTAGAAATAAAGAACTATTTCAATTTTTCTATGCTGCAGATAATTTAGATTCTGATAATTGGGAACAAAGAAGTTTAGGAAATGATGATAGATTAAATGAAAAAGAGAAAATAATATATTTGGCATTAGAACTTGCTGTAAAGATAAAATAATAAAATACATAACGGGGGAAAATATGAAAAAAAATACTTATAAACTAAATAACATTGACTGTGCTGCTTGTGCTTTAAAAATAGAAGATGGAGTAAATAAATTAGAAGGAGTTTCTTCATGTAATTTAAATTTTATGCTTTTAAAATTTGTTGTTACATTCGATGAAACGATAGTTAGTGATGAAGAAATAGAACTATGTATTCACAAATCTTTAAGTGGGGTAGAGATACTACAAAAAAATAATGAAGCATTTATTGATCCTTATGAAGAACAAACAGTGTTTAAGAAAATACTATTTAGGGGAAGAAAAAAGTAAAAACAAGGAGGAATTATGTCATTTATAAAAGCAAAAGAACATATACAAAAATATGGATTAGAAACTAAAATTATGGAATTTCCTGTTTCATCTGCTACAGTAGAAGAAGCAGCAAAAGCTTTAAATTGTAAAGAACAAGAAATAGCTAAAACTTTGTCATTTCTTGTAAATGAACAACCAATATTAATAGTAGTTGCAGGTGATGCAAAAATAGACAACAAAAAATATAAGGAAGAATTTCATATAAAAGCAAAAATGATACCTTTTGATGCTGTTGAAAAATTAATTGGGCATAAAGTAGGTGGAGTTTGTCCCTTTGGAGTTAATGAAAATGTAGAAGTATATCTAGATAATTCATTAAAAAGACTAAAGACAATCTATCCAGCTTGTGGCAGTTCTAATAGTGCAGTTGAACTAACTATAGAAGAATTAGAAAAAACATCAAACTATATAAAATGGATAGATGTTTGTAAAAATATATAATATTTCTTGGAAAGAAGGATTTTTATGGTTACATTTGAAGATTTTATGAAACTAGATATTAGAGTAGGCACTATTGTTGAAGCAAAAGAATTTGAAAAAGCAAAAAGACCTGCTTATAAATTAAAAGTAGATTTTGGCGATGAAATTGGTATTAAAAAAACTTCTGCTCAAATAACAAAACTTTATGAAACTACAGAATTGATTGGTAAACAGGTTTTAGGAATAGTTAATTTTCCACCTAAACAAATTAGTGATTTTATGTCAGAAGTTTTAATATTAGGAGTTTATAGCAAAGAAGGTGTTATTCTAATTGTTCCTGATAAAAAAGCTATTAATGGTGAAAAATTAGGATAAAAACATGTGTATAAAACTTATTTCTTTAATACGGAAATGAGTTTTTTTGTGCAAGTTTTTTAAAAATATTTAACAAATTATTATATTTTGTGTTATAATTAGTTAGCATTAAAAAGGGATATTAAAAAAGAATATCTTTATTATAGAAGAATAAGATTTTAGAGGTGATTATTTTGAAGAAATATGTAAAATATGTAAAAAATAACTGGACGCCTACAATTTTAGCGCCAATTCTAATGATGATTGATGCAGTAGGAAGTATAGTTCAACCTTACTTAATGGCTAATATTATAGATATAGGTATTGCTACAGGTGATACTTCATATATCGTAAAAATAGGTATTATTATGATAATGTGTTCACTTATTACGATGATAGGTGGATTTGGTTGTATGTTTTTTTCTGCAAAGGCTGCATATGGTTTTTCTTATAATTTAAGAGAAGATTTAATGAATAAAATACAAGAATTTTCTTTTAGCAATATCAACAAATTTAAAACATCATCACTAATAACAAGATTAACTAATGATGTGAACGTAATAGCAAATCTTTTTCAAATGATGCTTAGAATAGTAGTGCGTGCTCCATTTATGTTTATGGGTGGAATTATAATGGCTTTATTTATAAATAAAAAATTAACTTTACTACTAGTAGTTTTAATACCAATTTTAACTTTATTTGTTTTTGGTTTATTAAAGAAAGTTTCTCCTTTATTTGAAAAAGTTCAAAAAAGTATAGATAAAGTAAATGCTGTTATAAGAGAAAATTTAAAGGGTATAAGAGTTATAAAATCATTTGTAAGAGAAGATTATCAAAGGAATAGATTTAAAGAAGCAAATGAATCTCTAAAAGAAATATCTAATAGAAGTTTTAGTAAAATGATTTTAATGGGACCAGTAATTTCACTAATCATGAACTTAGCAGTTGCAGGTGTTTTATACTTTGGTGCAAAAGAAGCAATACTTGGAAATATAGAAGTTGGACAACTTACTTCATTTATTATGTATATTATGATGACACTTTCATCTTTAATTATGATGTCTATGGTATTTATGAATTTTGCTAGAGCTAAAGCATCATCTGATAGAATATTAGAAGTTTTAAATGAAGAAGTAGATATAACAAGTAAAGAAGGAATAAAAGAAAAAATAAAGGTAGAAAAAATAAAGTTTGATATAAATTCATTTACATTTAAAGAAGCATCTTCTCCATCACTTAAAGATATAAAGTTTGAAGTTTCTAGTGGTGATAGAGTAGCAATAATAGGTTCTACTGGAAGTGGAAAATCTACTTTAATAAATTTGCTTCCTAGATTTTATGATGTAGAAGATGGAAAAATAACTTTTAATGATATAAATATAAAAGATTTTGATTTAGAAAATTTAAGAGACATGATAGGTATGGTTCTTCAAGAAAATAGATTATTTAAGGGCACAATAAAAGAAAATCTTTTATGGGGAAACAAAAATGCCTCTATTAAAGATTTAGAACATGCATGTAAAGTGGCACAAATTCATGATTATATTAAAGGTTTAGAAGATGGTTATGAATCAAAAGTAGAGCAACGAGGAACTAACTTTTCAGGTGGTCAAAAACAAAGACTTTGTATTGCTAGAGCTTTAGTAAAAAAACCACAAATTTTAATTATGGATGATAGTGTTAGTGCACTTGATGCTACTACTGAGGCAAATCTTACAAAAGCATTAAATGAAGAATTTAAGAAAATGATAGTTTTTACAATTACCCAAAGAATTAGTAGTTGTAAAAATGCAGATTATATATTAGTCATGGAAAATGGACTTATAACTGATATTGGAACACATGAAGAACTTATGAAGAAAAGTAAAGTTTATCAAGAGATAAATAATTCACAACAGGAGGTGCTTATCGATGCCTAAGAAAAAAACATTAGAAAAACCAAAAAATAGTAAAGAGACTATAAAAAGAGTTTGGTCTTATTTGAAAGAATATAAAATAAAATTGTTACTAGTTTTCTTATTTATAATTCTAAGCATTGCTTTTAATACAGCATCATCTTTAATGTTAACGCCAATTATTGATAATTATATAACTCCAATGATAAAAGATTATAGTAGTATCTACTTAATAGGTTTAGTTAAACAACTTATTTTACTTATTACTTTTTCTCTAGTTGCGTCTCTTTCTACATATTTACAGTATAAAACAATGGTTAAAATAGCTCAAAATGTTGTATATGATATGAGAAAAGATTTATTTGATAGATTAGTAATTCTTCCAATAAAATATTTTGATACTCATCCTCATGGAGAACTAATGAGTAGAATAATAAATGATATTGATAATGTTGCTATGTGTTTAAATAGCAGTATAGATCAAATTATTTCTGCAATTTTAAATATAATTGTAACTTTAATTGTAATGCTAACAATAAGTCCAAAACTTACTTTAATAAGTATTATAACTGTTCCGGTTTTATTTATAGTATCTATCTTTATAATGAAACTTACAAATAAACATTTCTTAAAACAACAAACCTCTCTTGGAGAACTTAATGGTTATATAGAAGAATATATTTCAGGACAAAAAGTAGTAAAAGCTTTTAATAAAGAACAAGACGTAAAGGAAAACTTTAAAAAATATAATGAAAGTTTAAGAAAAGATGGTTTTAAAGCTCAAGCATATGGTTCAGTAGTGATGCCTGTTATGGGTTCAATTAACCATATATCAACTGCAATTATTGCAATAGTATCAGGTTTTATGGCTATAAAAGGGAAAATAACAATTGGTGCAATTACTTCATTTAATAAATTTGCTAAACAATTTACAAATCCAATAAATGAAATAAGTCAACAAGTTAGTGTTATTCAATCAGGACTTGCAGGTGCTGAGAGAGTATTTGAAATTATTGATGAAGAAATAGAATTTAAAGAAAGTGTAAATTTACCTGATTTAAAAGATGTAAAAGGAAATATTGAATTTAAAAATGTTAACTTTGGATATGATGAAACTAAACTAATATTAAAAGATATAAACCTGAAAGTAAAAGAAGGGGAAATGATTGCGTTAGTTGGACCAACAGGTGCAGGAAAAACTACTATTATAAATTTATTAACAAGATTTTATGATACGACAAGTGGAGAAATTTTAATAGATGGACAAAATATAAAAGATGTAAATTATTATTCATTAAGAGAAAACTTAGGTATTGTTCTTCAAGATACTGTGTTGTTTTCTGATTCTGTAGAAAACAATATTAAATTTGGAAAACTTGATGCAGATAAAAAAGAAATAAAAGAAGCAGCAAAACTTGCAAATGCAGATAGTTTTATAAATAGATTAAAAAATAAATATGATACACAGTTAAATGAAGATATAACAGATATTTCAATTGGACAAAAACAATTACTTAATATTGCAAGAGTAATATTAAATGATCCTAAAATACTTATTTTAGATGAAGCAACAAGTAACGTAGATACAAGAACAGAACTTAAAATAAATGAAGCAATGAAAGAACTTTTAAAGGGAAGAACATCTTTTGTAATTGCACATCGTTTATCTACAATAAGAGAAGCTGATAGAATACTTGTAATAAATGATGGAAAAATTGTTGAGCAAGGAAATCATAATGAATTATTAAAACAAAAAGGTATGTATTACAATATGTATACAGGTATGTTTGAAGAATAGGAAACTATTCTTTTTTTTTTGTAAAGTTTACACTTTAACAATTGAAAAACATTGTTTTTTTTTTTTTTTTGATATTATTAGGATAGAAAAGAGGTTGTGAAATATGGAAAATAAAAAAGGAAAGAAATTAATAATAATTTTATCTATTATT
>JAZNOG010000003.1:0-29165 GCA_045580645.1 Bacilli bacterium | reverse complement strand
AAACAAAGAATCTTTAATATTCTTATTAGTGGTATAGTAGCATGTCTCTGTGTCTTGCAGATAAGAGACATATTCACTAAAATAGAGCCTTCTCCTCCACTAATAATTGTAGAAGTCAATGATACTCCTACATTCAAGACTAAAACTCCTGAAGAAGGTTTAAGTGAGGCATTGAAATACTATGATGTTCTTCATCCTAATATAGTCTATGCACAGGCTGTATTGGAGACAGGTCACTTTAAGTCTAATACTTGTACTAATGATAATAACTTATTTGGTCTCTATGATAGTAAAAATAAGAGATACTATAAGTTTAATCATTGGTCTGAGAGTGTATTAGCGTACAAAGACTTCATACAGAGAAAATATCATCCTCCGAAGGATTACTATCAGTTCCTATCGGATATAGGATATGCAAAAGACCCTGAATATACTAACAAATTAAAAAGGATTGTAAGTAGAAATGACAAGAGAGGAAGTGAATAGCTTGGCTCTATCTAAGATAGATGGGACCAAGTGTTTGATACTTGAGTTGATAACTGGATAGTATAAGTAATTCATTTAAACTATTGGCTAATTCAAATATTTACCTTATCTTTGTAAGAAAAAAGATATGGTTATTGGTCAAGAATTTAAGTTTTCAGGTATTTACTGTATTTTGAATACACAAAATGGTAAGAAGTATGTAGGAAGTAGTAAAAACATCTATAGCAGATGGCAGAAACATAGAAGTACTCTAAGGCATAATAGTCACCACAGTCCTCATCTTCAAAATGCTTGGAATAAGTATGGAGAAGACAAATTTCACTTCTTTGTACTTGAAAAATATAATGAAGATAAATTGATTGAAAGAGAACAGTTTTATGTAGATTGCTTACATCCTGAGTACAATACTGAACTTACAGTTACCAAAGCTGTAGGCAATATGTTAGAAAGTACTAAAGAGAGAATAAGAAATTCTCTCAAGGAGAACTATAGAAATGGTTATGTTAATCCAAGAAAAGGGGTTACTTTATCTGATGAAACAAAGAAGAAAATAGGAGAAGCTAATAGTAAGTCTTGTGTTAAAAGGCAGAAAGGAGTTTACATCTATGACCTTAACAAAGTTTTATTATGTAAAGTAAATACTTTAGAAGAGGCAGCCTCTTATGTTGGAGGTCCCGTACAATCTATCAGTTGGTGTTTAATCAAAAGCAAAAATCACCTATATAAGAAAAGATTTTATTTAACAAGACAGTTATTATGAAAAGAGAAGAGATACAAAAGAAAGCTCTTGAAGTAGTTGATAAAAATAAATATATAATTTTAGAACTCATCACGGGATACGGAAAGACCAAAGTAGCAATAGACCTCATTAATCATATATGTGATAGGGTATTCAGGAATGATGAAAGCCCTACTACTATACTTATTCTTGTGGCTAAGACTGTGCATAAGCAGACTTGGAAGGATGAGATTGAGAAATGGGGAGGTATCAAGTCTGACTATATTACCATTGAATGCTATGAGTCATTAAAGAACTATGAGAACTCATACTTTGATGTAGTAGTGGCAGATGAGATGCAGCATTTGTCAGAAGCAAGAATTGATGTATTGGAGACTATCCATATCAATGAGTCTTTCATTGGACTGTCTGCCACTATCAAGAGAGACATGAGAGATTATTTCATCAATAACTATGATGCTGAAGTAATCAAGTGTGGACTAAGAGAAGCTGTAGAAGATGAAGTATTACCTGAACCTACAGTATATCTTATTCCATTATCTTTAGATGAAAAGAACTATTGTTTTAAGATTAAGAAGTTTGGTAGGGATATAATTACTACTCAGAAAGGTTATTATGATAGTGTTTCTTCACTTATAGATTGGTACAAGAACAAATACTTTAACTCTAGAAATGAGAGAATAAAGAATTTGTGGCTTTCTACAGCAGGCAAAAGACTGAAATGGTGTGCTGAACAAAAAGAAAGTCTTGTACTATCTCTTCTTGATAAATTCAGAAATTACAAGACTTTAACCTTCTGTAGTAGTATTGAACAGTCAGAGAGATTAGGTAAATATAATATTACCTCGAAGAATAAATCTTCAATAAAGAATCTTGAGATGTTTAATACCAATAAGATTAAACATATCACTGCTGTAAATATTCTTAATGAAGGTGTGAACTTGACAAATTGTAGAATAGGAATATTCTGCAATTTGAATAGTTCAGAGATTATAGTAAAGCAGAGAGTTGGTAGAATACTTAGACATAAATCTCCTGTCATCATTATTCCTTACTTTGTTAATACAAGAGAAGAGGAATTAATAGAAAAGATGATTGAAGAGTATGATAAGGATTCTATTATTATTGTAGATAATATAAGAAGCATAATAATATGACAATAAGTATCAATGAAGAAATCTGCAAAAAGAAGGGTTTGGATATGAGTGAATTATTTGCTATTCTTCTTATAAAATCTTGCGAAGATTTAGCAAAACTTTTTCAGTCTATGGAAAATAGAAAGATAGTAGTTAAAGACATGTTTAAGGGCTACATGATAACACAAAGATGGGATGATGTAGCCTCTTCTATCTTACTAGATTCTGATAAATCCAGTCAATCACCTGAGAGACTTGAAAATTTAGCTCTTAAATTAATGGAACAATTTCCTAAAGAAAAGAAAACAGGAACCTGTCATTATTTTCGAGGAAATAAAAAGGATAACATTTTAAGGCTGAAGAAGTTTTTTAAGCTCTATGGAAAATATACAGACCAACAGATAATAGATGCTGCAAAAAGGTATGTATCTTCATTTAATGGAAATTATTCCTATATGAGAGTCTTAAAGTACTTTATATGGAAAGATGAAGTTAAAACAGATGCTGAAGGTAATAGGTATGTAGATGAAGTATCAGATTTAGCTAACTGGATTGAAAATGCTGGTCAGGAAGATAGTATGAACAGTGATTGGACTTCAACATTAAAATAATATGGGAAATGATTTGAGTTTAAGAGATAGAGTTGTAGCTAATCTAGGAGAAAGAAGACAGAGAATACTTGATGGACAATTGAATTGTATTCCATCTCCTTTTAAGAGATTTAGTAATGACTTTATTGGTATAGAACAAGCCTGTTATTATACAGTAACTTCATTTACTAAAGGTGGTAAGTCTCAATTCACCTCATATACCTTTATCTACAAACCTCTTATGTTTTGTTACTTCACTAAAGCAGATATTGATATCAAGATATTGTATTTCCCTTTGGAAGAAACTCCAGAGAGAATTATGCAAAGATTCATATCTTGGTTACTGTTTGACTTTAGTCAAGGTAAGATAAGGATTAGTCCACGAGACCTCAGAAGTACTGCATCTGCTGTATCTCAAGAGATATTGGATGTTATCAATACAGATGAAATTCAAGATATTCTAAAGTATTTCGAAGAACATGTAATATTTCCTGAAGAAGCTGCTAATCCTACAGGTATCTTTAAATACTGTAAGACTTATGCAGAAGAACATGGTACAGTACACAATAAAAAGAAATCCTATAAAGATGAGCATGGTTTATTATATGAAAAGGAAGTATTTGATAGATATGAACAAGATAATCCTAATGAATACAGACTAATCATTATAGACACCATTAATCTTATAGATACTGAAAGAGGAATGACTCTAAAGCAATCTATGGATAAACTTAGTGAGTATTGTGCCAAGTATCTTAGAAATAGATACCATTATTCTCCTGTAGTTATTCAGCAGCAAGCATTTGACCAAGAAGGTAATGAAGCCTTTAAAATAGGTAGGGTAAGACCTTCTGTAGCTGGTTTGGGAGATAGTAAGTATACTTCTAGAGATAGTAATGTAGTACTAGGTCTTTTCTCTCCATTCAGATTTGCATTGAAAGAATATGAAGGATATGACATATCCAGGTTTAAGGATAATATCAGATTTCTTGAAATGATTGTAAATAGAGATGGTGAGATGGGAGGATTATGTCCATTATTCTTTGATGGTGCTGTATGTAGGTTTGAAGAATTACCTAGACCAGATGATAAAGCCAATATGGATAAGGTATATGAATATGTCAAGTACCTAAGGGGAATTGGTAATACTTCTAAGACATTCTTTAGTTATGGGATAAGAAAATTTAATAAAGGTTTGCATATTAAAAAACTAATTAGTAAGTTTGCAACCCTTTTCAAGTAAAAATAACATTATTAAAACAAAAACAATGGCGAAAATTCTAGTTTTGGCTAAATCAGGTTTTGGTAAAACCACTTCATATTGTGGTAGAGAGAAACTTGGTATTAAGGGTCTTGACCCTAAAGAAACTTACGTCATTCAGTGTATTGGTAGAGGTGTTCCCAACCCTAACTTTAAGCTGATTGAAGGTACTATTGGAGTAGAAAATGTAGGTAAGCCTACTCAGAAACTTACCAATGCAAATGTTCTTGCAACTGGTAATAGAGTACAGGTAGATGGTCTTACAGGTCTTGACAGATTTGCAGCAGTTGCTGAAATTCTTAATATTCTAAAGAAGGCTCCTTATAAGACCATTATCATTGATGATTTCAATTATTTGGCACAAGACTTCTATATGGCTAATGCTATGAAGGGAGGATGGGATACTCCTAAGCAGATTGGCTATGGTATGGGTCTAATCTTTGATGCTTTCAAAGGTATGCCAGAGAATAAGAATATTATCTGTTGTGCTCACTATGAAGAGTATAAGGATAAGAATGGTGACTCTATCTCTTATAAATTCAAGACCACGGGCAAAATGGTAGGTTAGTCATCTGCCATTATCTATCTAATTGCTGGAACACCCTTAGAGCCTTTTAAACTACAAAGTAACTAGTAATAGTAGGCTTGAATGTTTGAAAATTAAAAGGATTGGGCAATCAGCAGCCAAGGAACTCAAGTAGTTCAAGGTTCATCGACTATCTCCTGTTGTGGGAGAGTACATTAATGAAGTAATTAATCATTTTTGGAAATGGTAGACAATAGAAATGTTAGAATTTATATATTAAAACATCCTGATACTTTAGAAGTCAGATATGTAGGTAAAACTGTTAGAAGTTTAAGTAGAAGATTAGGCAATCACATAGCTAATGCTAAAGGTAATAAGCATAATAAACACTTGTCTAACTGGATATTGAAAATTCTGTCAGATAATAAAAGACCTATTATAGAACTTTTAGAGGAATGTGAACACTCTATATGGCAAGAAAGAGAGAAATATTGGATTTCTCAATTTCCTAACCTTATTAATTTAACTATAGGGGGAGACGGTTGTGAAGGTTTTATTCATAATCAAGATACTATATGTAAATTAAGGGAAGTTAATAGAGGAAGAAAACATACCGAAGAATTTAAGGAAAGGATGAGTTTAAGACTTAAAGGAAAACCTCTTTCAGAAGAACACAAGCTTAATATAGGTAAAGCTAATAAAGGCAGAAAAGCTTCTTTGGAAACTAAAAAGAAATTATCAGAATCTCATAAAGGTATATTACAGAGTGAGGAATCCAAAAGAAAAAGAAGTGAAACTATAAAGGCTTGGTGGGCTAAAAGAAAATCTATTGAAGATATAGTCAGTACTACATAGAAATATGTAGTAGGGCATAGTAGAGTAATTAACTACATTAAAGTGTGTCCTAGGTGTGAATAAAGGGATGACTACATCACACCTGAAGGAAAATTCGATATTCTTCTCTTTGGTAAAGTAGGTTATGACCCAGAAAACAAGAAACCTATTAAGACATTCCTAAAGGAATTTGATGGAGAATACCCAGCTAAGGATAGTCTTGGTGTATTGGATGATTTGCCAGATGAAATTCCTAATGACTTGTCTATAGTAGTAGAGAAGTTAAGAGAAATTTATGGATAGAGAAATTATTCTCAGAATACTTAGAGAAAATTCATTTGGAGTAAAAGTAATGAATATGGATGATATAGTTCTAGTGACTATATCTTTCATTATAGATAGTGGTAGAACAGAATCAGAAGCAAGAGCTTTTGTAACAGTATTAAGTAATTCTATTGAATTAAGAAATATGATATTGGATTGTTACAGAATTGCTATACAACATTATGAGAAAAAGTTTGCTATCTGTAAGCTTTATAGTGCTCCAAATGCAAATGCTCTAATGGGACAAGAAAGAACATTATTAAGTATATTTTAAAAATATTAGAAAACATGAAGACATTAACAGTAAGACAAATGGCTACTGTAAAGAGAGTAGCACAGAATGTAAATCCTTTGGTAGTAAAGAAGAATAAGATTGCTGCTAAGATTGATGAACTCAATGCAGAATATAATGCTTTGAATGAAGAGATTGAAGGACATGAAATGGGTATCAAAGCCTTGACTGGTGGTTATGTAAGTGAAGACTTGGTTGTCAAGAAGGTTGAAGATACAGGTAAGGTAGACAAGGATGGAAAGCCAATCAAGGTAACTAAGTATGAACCTAGAGAAGGTGTAGTAATATTCAATGAAGAAGCTAATGTATATGAACTTCATTTTGATGAGCCTACTGTAGATGAAGTATTGCCTGAAACAGTAGATGCTACTGAAAAGGTATCTGAAACAGAAGTAGCTGGTGCTGATGCTGTTGTACCATTTACTGAAGAAGACAAGGACAATATTCCATTTATGGGCTAATTAACAAGAACAAGAAAAATATAGAATTATGAAGAAAACAAATTTTGCATTTATGGCATTTGCCAGTGGTAAAGAATCTACAGAAGGTAGTGCAGTAAAGAGATATGTAGGTGTAGCTCCTGTATATGTATTGGCAGTCAATCCTAATAAGGCAGAGCTTGAAAAGTTGTATAATACACAACTTGAAAATAACCCTGAATACTTGGGTGAAACTGAAGTAGGTGAAGAAAAGCGTAAAGTAGCCAATGTAAGACTTGACTTTATTGTTAAGACTGATGCTGAAAAGTGTGGTGGTATCGAATTTACTACCAAGATTCCATTCTTTATCAGAAAGGAATATAGAATCAATAGAGATGGTTCTAAGGTACAGGTAATTGATAAGTATGGCAGAACTGCTTGGGTTACTAAGGAACAATGTCAGGCACATGAAATTCCTGTTTATAAGAATGGTCCTGCAAACATTGACAAGGACTATAGACCAGCTTTCCACGGTGAAGAAGAATTGACTAACTTCATCAAGACATACCTCAACATTCCTAATGTAATGAAGTATGTCAATGATACTTGGGTTATGGTAGACAAACCTGAGGATTGTGAAGCAAGACTTGAGAACATTGCTGAGTATTTCAAGGGTAATTTCAAGGAGTTGAGAGATGTTATTGCATTGCAGCCTAATAACAAGGTTAAGGTATTGTTTGGTGTAAGAACCACTGATGATAACAAGCAGTATCAGGCTGTTTATAATCAGATGTTCTTGAAGAACAATATCACTGACTATAGTAAGTTGGATGCAGACTTACAGGAAAGAAAGGCTGCTGGTGCATACCCTACTACTGAGTTTACTGTAGGTAACTTGAAGGAGTGTGATGTAGAATCTACAGACCTCAGTAACTCTGGCACAGCAGGTGATATGCCTTTCCCTGCTAGTGATACTGCTAGTAGTACACCTTGGGATTTTGGTAAGCAAGTATAATTTCTAAAAGAGAGAGCAATGGCATTCAGTTCTGGTAAGTCTTCTGTTAGTTTAGAGGACATTCTAAGTAAAGTAACAGAGGCAGATATTCTGTCATATTACTTAGGAGTCACAGAGGTTCCTTGTATTATAAATAGTCCTCTTAGACAGGACAGGAGACCTTCTTTTGGTCTTTATTCTACTGATGGTAGAAGAATATTTTACACGGATTTATCCACGAGGGATAGAGGAGGTCTGTTTGACCTGCTTGGTCATATGTGGAACTGTGGTTATAAGGAAGTTCTAACAAGGGTTAATGAGGACATTTCAAAGTTCTGTGGTGGTGCCAATATTCATTCATATACTCCTTGTGCTGTAAGAAGTACAAATAGTTACAACAAGGATACAGACTTGCAGTGCAAAGTCAGAGATTGGAGAAGTTATGATGTTGAATATTGGGCATCCTATGGTATAACTTTAGAATGGCTCAAGTATGCAGAGGTTTATCCCATATCTCATAAGATTATCATAAAAGATGGTCATAGATATGTGTTTGGAGCTGATAAATATGCCTATGCTTATGTAGAACATAAGGAAGGCAAAGTTACTCTAAAGATATATCAGCCTTTCAATAAAGCTGGTTATAAGTGGAGTAACAAGCATGACAATTCTGTAGTAAGCCTATGGACTAAAGTACCTAAATATGGGGAGCAAATATGTATTTGCTCATCATTGAAGGATGCTTTATGCCTATGGGCTAATACAGGTATTCCATCTCTTGCCATTCAAGGTGAGGGATATAGGATGAGTGATACTGCAATTAGTGAACTGAAAAGAAGATATAAACAAGTCTTCATTTGCTTGGATAATGATGAGCCAGGATTGAAAGATGCTCAGAAGTTAGCTGAGGAAACAGGATTTACTAATGTAGTATTACCATCATTTAATGAAGGTAAAGACATTTCAGATTTCTATAAAGCTAAAGGAAGAGAAGAATTTATTAAGATAATCAAGCCATTATTCATTTCTTCAAGACAAGAAAATGATTGGGATGATTTACCTTTTCAAATAGAGTAAAACTTATAAAAATAATAAAAACATGGAAGCTAGAAAAATTACAATTGTACAGACAAAGAATCAGAAAAAGAGTGTTATTATGTCATCAGCTACGACCCTTGCTGAGTTGAAGAGTGACTTGAGAGCCAATGGTATTGACTATGATGGTATGACCTTCTTTGAAGGTACATCAAAGGTTGAATTGAAGGGTGATGCTTCAGTTTTGCCACATGATGTTCCTTACAAGGGCACTATCACAAATGAGTTGGTCTTCATGCTTACTAACACCAACAAGAAAATTAGAAGTGGTGCTATGAGCAGAAAAGAAGTTTACAACAAGATTACTGAACTTGGATTGCAGGACGAATGCAAGAAAAAGTTTGGTAGAAATTTCACTCAGTGTACTACTGCTGACCTTATCTCTTTGGTAGAAAAGGCTGGTAAGAAGGCTGCTCCTACTGCTCCTAAAGCTGAGGCTGAGGCTAAGGCTGAGACTAAGAAGGAGGAAAAGGTGGAAGCACCTGTAAACACTCCTGAAGTAAGTGCTCCTGTAGCACCTGCAAATAATGGTGGTGAATGTGTTGATACTGTAGCAAGAGCTGCTATCAGTAAGTTGGTAGAAATTCTTGAGGACAATGGCACAATTGAAGATTGTGAGAAAGAGGAAGTGCTTGGCATTCTTGGTGGTGAAGTAGCTGTAGCTACTGCAACCTCTGAGGAGTATAAGCCTAAGTCAGCCTCTTCTTACTCTGATGATGAGATTGCTGATATGTTCGCAGAAATGGGTGTCAATTAGCAAGAGTAAGTAACAGTAGGTAAGGAGGTTAGAAATGCCCCCTTACCTACTTTTTTTACAGTAATATGAGTGGAGAAACAATTAAATTAATTGAGGAGAAGATAGAAGAACTATATAACTCCTTGATGGACAAACCACTCCGAGTATTAAGCATATTCAATGATTTCTTTGGAGAAGATAAGGTTGATATGCAGGGATATTGGAGTTTGGACAAGTTCAAATCTTGGATGAATATAGAGCCTCTATCTACTTATATTCCTAGTAGTATTGTAGGTATGAGCAGTGATGACTGGAACATGTATAGAACACGGTCTATTACTAATATACCTGTAAACCAAGTAGAAAAGGTTGTAAATGTGCTTACAAGCACTACAGTAAAGGAAAGAATTGGCGATGCCAAGTTTAATGACATATTCATTCTTGTACATTTTCCTCATGTAAGGGTAACTAATGAGCATGACAGATTTGTGGATATTAACCATCTGTGGGCTAAGGTGAAAGTAATGTATAATGGCACCTTGAATGGTGGATTTGCACTTAACAGGTCAGAATATACTATGCTCCACATTAGTAGTGGATATATGCACAGTCATATCAGTGGTATTCCTACAAATGACTTTGCCAGTTTTCAGAATCCTTGTACAGGCAGTGGTCCCATCAATGGTACTATTAGTGTTCTTAATAGGGATTATGATGAAGACATGTGGAATATGTTTTGCCTTGAATTAAGCAAGTATGTAACTGTGGAATCCATTGCTGGTAGACCTTATAAATACTTAGAGAAGTTAGGTACTGATAATATGGAATTGGACGCAAACAGGTTTATTACATACCTATCCCCACTTTACTATGGGAATGTCCTTAACCATGACAAACTGAAGGAATTTGTGAGACACTTTATTAACTCAAGAAAGCTCAAGTTCAACTATGTGAATGGTTCTTATTCTATTGGAATGTCTTTTATTGAGTATATTGTGCTTATTAGCAATGAATTTATTAAGTGGTATAATGACCAGTTTAATAAAGAGGAGCTAACTGCCAAGTTTGCAGAATTGAAGAGGAAAGGTATCTTGAAAGAATGTATCATAGATAATGGAAATATTTACTATGATAGAGGAATAAATAATGTGAATGATTATGCCCGATATATAGGCAAGAAGGTCTGTGTATTCAAAGGCAGAGAAATCACTGTGGATATTACAGACATTGCGGAAGTAAGGAATGAGAATAAGAGTATAATTCTTGATACTCATACTGCACTATACATATTAACAACAATACTTAAAGTATTAAATTATAGATATGGAAGAAGTAAAGCAACCCACGAAGGTAATCAGCTTAGTACAGAAGTCAGGTACTTATAACTATAAACTGATTATTCCAGCAGAGGTGGAAAGAAAGATAAGATTTGCCTGCCAAAAGGTGTGGAGTACTGAATGGTCAGGTACATTATTCTTTACACATGAAGGTTCATTTGAAAATAATGACCTTGTGATAAGATGTGTGGATATTTACATTATGGATATTGGTACTCAGGCTTATACAGAGTTTGATATGAATCCTGATGTGATAGCCTATATGTGTGAGAATCCTGAGCTACTTGATTGTCAAATGGGTCTTATACATTCCCACAACAATATGAGTACTTTCTTTAGTGGAACAGATACTGCTACTCTAAAGGAAGAAGGTAGGGATAGAAATAACTTTGTATCTCTCATTGTGAATAATGCAGGCACTTATACTGCTGCAATTACAAGGAGGGTTAAGTCAAAGCAGGTTAAAGAGTCTGTGTCTTATGAGTTTTTTGGTAATGGTGAAAAGCATGATACTAAGGAATATGTAAGTAGTGCAGATGAAATTGAATGGTTCTACCTTAAAATAGAGAAGGAAGGTGAGAATTATTCCTTTCCAGACATGGCAGCAAGGCTTGAGGAAATCAAGCAAGCTAAAGCAGAAAGGGCAAAGAAAGCTCAGACACCTGTATATCAAGGTGGCTATAAGCCTGTTATTGCTAATTCCTATGGTACAAAGGCAGGTCCAGCAAATCTTGTCAAGAAGGAAGCTGATAGGAAGGATTTGAATCAGAGAACTCTCTTTGATAATGTAGATGACTTGCCATTTGAAGAAGGATATGAAATACCTTATGGACAAGTGACATTTGATAAAGCTACTATAAAGTCTCTTGTTCTTCAATTGATTACAGGTAGTGTCATTATCTCTAATGATAGTAAGAATGATATTCAAAAGTGGGCTAAATCAATGCCTTCATTATATCAGAAGAGATTTGGTAAGGGTAAACTAGGTATGGATAACTTTGAATTATGGGCAGAAACATATTCAGAGTATCTTACATGGTATGTAACAGATGAGAAACTTGAACAACTTGGTTTTGATGAATCAGAAATTTGTGCTATATGTGCCCATGATATGATAGAGGAACTTACTAAACTTCCTGAAAATGATTATATCAAAGTGTACATTGATGTACTGCAAAAGTATTTGAAAATATGAATGAAGAAATAATTACAACTGGTGATAACATACTGGCACAGATAATGAATGTACCAATGGAAGAAGCTATGGGTAATATTCAAGAGGAATCTGAAAGTGATAACACATCACCTTTGACAGTGGAAGAGCAGGCTATCCTTGACCAAGTTGTAGAGGAGGCACATCAAGAAATACCTACAAATTCTGCAACCTTACTTGTAGATGAAGCTACAAGTAGGTTTAGTTCTGCCATTTGGTATGAGAACATTCAGAAGAAGACTGTCATTTTGGCAGGTGTAGGTGGTATTGGCAGCTATGTAGGCTTCTTATTGGCAAGAATGAAGCCAGCTTCCGTGTTTATTTATGATGATGACATAGTAGAAGCTGTCAATATGTCAGGTCAGTTATATGGTCAATCTGATTTAGGCAGACCTAAGGTATCTGCACTGGCTGAGATGATTAGAAACTATGCTGGCTATAGTAGTGTCTTTGCAATAAGTGAGAGATTCACTGATGAATCCGAGGCATCAGACATTATGATTTGTGGCTTTGACAATATGGCAGCAAGGAGACTTTTCTTTAATAAATGGGTAAGTCATGTTCAATCCAAACCAGAAGAAGAGAGAAAGAATTGCTTGTTTATTGATGGTAGATTAGCAGCAGAAGAGTTTCAGGTATTGTGCATCAAGGGAGATGATGAGTACAACATCAATAGGTACAATAATGAGTTCCTATTCTCTGATGCAGAAGCTGATGAAACTATCTGCTCCTATAAACAAACTACCTTCTGTGCAAATATGATTGCATCTTATATGGTTAATTTGTTTGTAAACTTCTGTGCTAATCAATGTGAGCCTCTCATTGACAGAGACCTGCCATTCCTTACCATATATAATGCAGAAACAATGTATCTTAAAACTGAAGTATAATGGAATTTAACCCAAGATTTGCATATAATGTAAGGAGTGTTTTCAATAGCATTGAGTCTAGTGACCCAGACCAGCTTGGAATGAATCTGACTCTTGATAGTAACAATGTATTTAGAAGAAGCCTTGTCGTTGAAGTAAACAATGATGAGGTAGAGATACCTGTGATTGCAAGAAGACACTTTGAAAAGCTGGTTTCAGACAATATAGCTTATTCCGCAATTATGGGAATCAAAAGGATAATACTGCCATTATATGATAATGCACCAAGCCAAGAAAGAAGAACCTTTGATAGTGTCATAACTCAATTATTTACTAATGTAGGATATGATAGAAGGTTGCAGAAGATAACTACTAATAAGGGTGAAGTGTATTATGGTGGTAAAGGTATCATCTTTGATGAGAGCTACACTCCATTACTATTATGTACATTAACCGCAAGAAGTGTACATACTGAGGATAATGGTAATACTATGGTCTATTACAGACCTGTGTGCCATGTCAGCCCCAAAGTATTCTTAGAGTCTAATAAGTTGATTAATAAAGGCATCATCAAGAAATTGATTCCCTATTATACAAGTAGGGATATAGATTTCCCAAGAAACAGTTACAGTTTCAGCAGTAATCCAGAGGACAGAAAAGTAAAGGTCATAGTAGATAATTTCAATAAGTTCTTTGTAGAACCTATTAAGCCTACTCCATCTGCCTGCTCTAATGATGCACTGAATGAATGCCTTATTGACAATATTGATGACATAATGATGTTGATATGACATTAGATGAATACTTTGGAGACTGGATGAAGGTAATTGATAGGATAGAGCTTAATAATGTAATGGCTAAGGTTGGGCAAGAATATAAGAGGAAACCATTATGTCCTGCCCAATCTGATGTATTCAGAGCATTTGAGTTATGTCCTTTCAATGAATGTAAAATGGTATTTCTTGGGCAAGACCCATATCCACAGAAAGGAGTGGCAACAGGTATTCTTTTCGGAAATAGAAAGGAAGCAGATGTTTTGTCTCCTTCCTTAAATATTGTTAAAGAAGCAGTTATAAATTATGAAATCCCACATAATATTGTTATCTTTGACCAGACTTTAGAGAGCTGGGCTAAACAAGGAATATTAATGATTAATTCTGCTCTTACTGTGGAAATGAATAAAATAGGTTCACATGTAATGTTATGGAGACCTCTTATAGCTAAGTTACTGAAGAACCTATCTAATAAGGAACCTGGGATTATATATGTTCTATTTGGAAGTCAAGCTCAAACATTTACACCTTATATTAATATAAGAAATAGTATTGTAGTGAAGACAGAGCATCCTGCTTGGTATGCTAGAACAAATCAAAAGATGTCTCCTAAACTATTCTTAGACATTAATAAGGTATTAAAAGAGAAATATGGTGAAGGTATCGAATGGTACCAAGAGTATTAATATTAAATTTAATAAAAATGGAAAAGTATTATTTAACAAATGGTAAGGAAGTAAAAGTAGGTGACACAATTTCTAATGTAAAGACATTTACTCATCCTATGCTAGGTGAAATTAATGTAACTGAATGTGTTGTAGTCACTGAAGACACTCTTCCTATTCTTGAGCAAGCAGGTATTGTCCTGAAGTATAAAAAGAATAAGGAAAATACCAATGAAGTTCCTATGGAATTGAATTACTACATTGAAAAGATTGCAAAGAGACTTAATTGGAAGGTTGAAAAGGCATACAATTATCTTAACAATGTAGATACTATTCTTCCTGCTGCTGCTTTCTCTATGGTACTTAGAGAAATTGCCATTGAATTGGATAAGAAATATACTGACCATATTCAGGATAGTCCTGAAATCTATGTAATTTCTTTGTTTGATGGTAGAATTACAAAGGCTAATAAGGCACACATCAAGAACTACAAGAACTTTGCAGCCTTTAGGTCTGTAGATGATGCTAGAATTGCATGTAAGATTACAAAGGATATTCTTAAAGAGATGTTTAGTGGCAGTAAATAAAAAGATTAGAAATGCCACACAGAGTAATCTAGATAAAATTACATTCAAGTCCCAATTGGAGAAGGGTATTTATAATACTCTTCTTCAACAAGGATTTGAGCCTCAATATGAACCTACTACCTTTACCTTATGGGAAGGATTTCAACCTATAACTCCTTATTATGATAAGGAAACTAGCAAGCAGCAAGAAAGTAGACTTGCAGAAGGGGAAAATAATTGTCCATCCAAGATATTGATACAGAAAACTGGAAAAATAATTGGTATAAGATACACACCTGACTTCTATTTCAAGTATAATGATATAAATGTATATATTGAAGCTAAAGGAGTTGAGAATGATGTATTTTATATAAAGAAAAAGATGTTCATCAAGTATCTTGATAATCAGTTTCTTGAGAAAGGGGAGAGGTCACTGTATTTTGAGGTGTATACCAAGAGACAACTCTTACAGGCAATAGAAATTATCAAGAGTTATGAGTAGTCCAATTGATAGAATAAGAGGATTAATATCCTCTTTACCAGAAAGAGATGTAGCTCTGGGACATAAATTCTTGAAAGATAGAGATTTTGAATCTTTAAAGATGTTAGTGGATTCTGCTATTGTAAAAGTAAAGAAAGGACTCCGCAAAGATAATCCTAGAGAGGAGTATTTGAAGGTAGATACTGAAAAGCTACAACAACTCAAAGCTGAGGTAGATGCTTATTACTCCATGTTGGAATTACCTGAACAGGAAGATGATGACATCTATGAAGAATTAAGTAATGAAGATTTTAATGAAAACTATTATTGATGGAAAGAAAATCTTTATTGGATATATCTTGGAATGTTACTGAAGAAGAGTATAGAGCAGACCCATCATTAAGCTATTCTACCATTGCCAGATATGAAAGGGAAGGATTCAATAACTTGGACAAGTTATTTGATAGAATAGAAACTCCTTCACTTACTTTTGGTAGTGCTGTTGATAGTATTATCACAGGTGGTCAAGAAGAGTTTGATGAAAGATTTATAGTAGCAGAGTTTCCTTCTACACCAGATTCTATTATAAAGATGGTAAAATCTTTATTCAGTCAGTATGGAGATTCCTATAGGAGTCTTGTTACTATTCCTGATGATGCTATCATTAAGGAAACTGAATATCAGAGTTATCAGATGAATTGGAAACCTGAAACTAGAGCTAAGGTAGTTAAGGAAAAGGGTGCTGACTATTATAACTTATTGTTTATATCAGGCAGTAAAACTATACTAGATACTCAGACATACCAAGATGTATGTAATGCAGTAAAGGCACTTAAAGAGAGTCAATCCACTAAATTCTATTTTGCAGAAGATAATCCTTTTGAACCAGATATTGAAAGATATTATCAGTTAAAGTTTAAAGGAGTATTCAATGGAGTAGGATATAGGAATATGGCTGACTTGATAATAGTCAATCATAAGGAGAAGTGGGTAAAACCTGTAGATTTAAAGACTAGTTCTCATACAGAATGGGACTTCTATAAGTCTTTTGTAGATTGGAGGTATGATATTCAAGCCAGATTATATTGGGCTATTATCAGGCAGAATATGGATAAGGATGAGTACTATAAAGACTTCAAACTACTTGACTATGATTTTATTGTAGTCAATAGAAGGACATTGACACCATTAGTATGGAATTGTCCATTTACACAAGCATCAGGAACTCTCAACTTTGGTAAGAATAACCAAATTATTATGAGAAGTCCATTTGTTATTGGTGAAGAACTCTCTTCTTATCTCTCTTCCAGACCAAGAGTTCCTATGGGCATTAATGAGACTGGTCCTAATGATTTAAGAAAATACTTAAATTTATTATGAATGTACTTAATAACAACTTTAATAAACGATATTTAAGATTTTATTGGAATGGAGATGACTCTCCTACTTCATCTGAATTATATCTGAATAATATGGAGTATTGTCCTATAGATATATATGAAGGGGTAGAGCATATGAAAGGAGTTAAAGCTCCTGATATTCCATTAGTAACGGATATTGAAGAAGAGACCAAAAGTACTATTAGAAAATTGTGGGATGATTTTGATAAAATAAAAAAAAAATAAACATGCAGGTAGTAAAAAGAGATGGCAGTATAGAGGAATTTAATATTGGCAAGATTATTAATGCTGTAGATAAAGCATTTCTCTCTTGTAATAAGAAAATGCCAATATACTTACACAACACATTAAATGCACTATTCAGTACTCTAGAGGGAGATACTATAGGCATTGAGGAAATACAAAATAAAGTAGAAGACATCCTAATGAATGATAAACACTTTGATGTTGCAAAGAAGTATATCATTTATAGAGAGCAACACAATCAGGCAAGATTCATAAAAGATAGATTGAATTATATGGATAAGTATAGCCAATCTACTGACAATGCTGCAACTTCATCAGAAACAGATTCTAATGCTAATGTTACTATGAAGAATGTAGCTAATCTTGAAGGTGAAGTATACAAAACTACTAACAGAATCATTCAAAGACAGAGAATGAAGGATGAACTGAATAAGCTATATCCTGAAGTAGCCAAGCAATATGAAAAAGATTTGAATCATCATATCATCTATACACATGATGAAGCATCTACTCCTGTATTAAAGCAGTATTGTATGGCAGTAAGTCTTTATCCTTTAATGATTGAAGGTGTAGGTAATATTGATGGAGTAACTCCTGGTCCTCCTAATGATTTACAGTCATTTAGTGGGCAGATTACTAATCTTGCTTTCTTGCTGTCTTCTCAATGTAAAGGTGCAGTAGCTTTTGGTGAATACTTTATTGCTCTTAACTATTATGTAATTAAAGAATTTGGAGATAACTGGTATGAAAAATTGGATTGCAGTGCTACTTCTGACCATGCTTTAATACCAAGAACTATTAGAGAAAGTATCATTAAAGCATTTAAACAATTTGTATGGGGTATCAACCAACCAGCTGGCAATAGAAGTTATCAATCACCATTCACAAATATATCATACTATGATAAGACATACTTTACTTCTCTCTTTGAAGAATTTTATTATCCTGATGGAACAAGACCTGAATGGGAAGCAGTAGATACTTTGCAGAGAATGTTTATGGAATGGTTTAATAATGTTAGATTGAAGCAGGTGTTAACCTTTCCAGTTGAAACTTTTGCAATGGTACATGATGGTAAAGATATTATAGATAAGGACTATAAGAATCTTTGTGCTTCAATGTATGCTAAAGGTCACTCGTTCTTTACATATATCAGTGATAGTGCTGATAGTTTAGCTTCTTGTTGTAGACTTAGAAATGAGTTAGCAGAGAATACCTTTAATCCTATATCAGGTCTTACAGGTGTAATGACAGGTAGTTGTAATGTAATTACTCTTAATATCAATAGAATTGTTCAGGATTTCTTTAGAGGTATGAGTATTCAGACAATAGGAAAAGAGGACAAAAGACCTATAACTAAAGAAGAATTTCTAAACACTTTCAAAAATAATTCAAGAGGTTTATATGCAGGACTAAGAAATTATCTTATTGACATTCTAGAAAGAGTTTACAAGTATCATATTGCCTTCAAGACAATGTTGTATGATGAAGAAGATAAAGGAATGTTTGCTGCATCTAATGGGGGTTATATATTCATAAATAAACTATATAGTACTATTGGTATTAACGGTCTTAATGAAGCTGCTAGATTCTTAGGTCTTGAAGTGAATAATAACAAGGATTATATTTCATTCTTACAATTGGTTTTAGGTACTATCAAAGAGCAAAATAAGAAACACTCTATTCAAGATAAGAAAAGACCTTTCTTGTTTAATAGTGAAGTAGTTCCAGCAGAAGGATTGGGAGGTAAAAACTATAAGTGGGACAAAGAAGATGGATATAAAGTTCCCGATGATGTAAACTTATATAACTCATACTTCTATAATGCCCATGATGATACTTCTGTATTAGATAAATTTATCTTACATGGTAAGCAAACATATCAATATACAGATGGTGGTAGTGCTGCTCACATTAACTTAGAGGAACACTTGTCAATGAATCAGTACTTAAAGCTAATTGACTTTGCTATTCAACAAGGTACTAACTACTTTACATTTAATATTCCTAATAGTAAGTGTGAAGATTGTGGGTATATTGTAAAGGCACCTATCAAAGTATGTCCTAAATGTGGTAAAAGTAATATTACTTGGTATACTCGTGTTATTGGGTATCTTAGACCTATTAAAGCATTTGGTAGTGATAGACAAGTAGAAGCAGCTAAGAGAACTTATAGTAAAGAAGTATGTTGAAGTATGTAGATACTAAAGTGGTATTTCAGGAAGTACCTGATGAAGTAACTTTGGCTATAAATATTTCTAATTGTCCATGTCATTGTGAGGGCTGTCATAGCCCTTACTTGGCAGAGAATGTAGGGAAGGATTTATCAATAGAGGAGCTTACTACATTAGGTACTGAAACTGAAGGTATTACATGTATATGCTTTATGGGTGGTGATAGTGACCCAAAAAGAATCAATAGATTAGCTAAATGGGTTACTGAAGAACTAGACTTAAAAGTAGCATGGTATAGTGGTAGACAATATATTCCTGATGAAATAGATATAAAGAACTTTCACTACATTAAGATTGGACCTTATATTCCTAAATTAGGAGGATTAGATAAAGAAACCACAAATCAAATAATGTATAGAGTAGATTATGATTTTGATAATCATAACTATCAGTTAAGAGATATAACTTATAAATTTAGAAAACATGAAAATTAAAGTAAAACTTTTTAATAAGAATTGCATGTTTGAGTCTATTAAGAAAGGTGAATGGATAGACCTTAGGGCAGCTAATACATATCATTTGGATGCACCTTACGCTAATACTCTCAATGGAAAAAGAGATAAGAGAACATTAGTATTTGATGACCATAAGATTCCTCTTGGAATTGGTATGCAACTTCCTGAAGGGTTTGAAGCACATATTCTTCCTAGAAGTGGAACATTCAATAACTATGGTTCTATCTTGGCAAATTCTCAAGGTATTATTGATAGTAGCTATAGTGGTCCTAATGACCAATGGTCTTATCAGATGATTGCTCTTAGAGAATGTATTATCAATGAAGGAGAAAGAATCTGTCAGTTTAGAATTCAGCTTAGTCAGAAAGCTACTGTTTGGCAGAAGATTAAATGGTTGTTTACAAGCAAAATTGAATTTGAATTTGTAGATGATTATGAGGGAGAAGATAGAGGAGGTTTCAATAGCACAGGAGTAAAATGATATGATGTGGGAATTTTTAGTTATTTTGATTCTTGTAGCAGCCGTAGCCACTATTGTTAATGGTGTCGAGGAGTGCAACAGGAAAGAAACTATGTCTTTTAGGGAATCTATGGATTTAACCAGTCTTCCTATTGTGACATTCTATCAGGGAGATAAGAAGTTTAACTTCTTGTTGGATACAGGTTCTTCTCTATCAGTTATTAATCAATCTGCATTGGAGTCTATTACCTATACTGCATCAAATAATACTGGAAGTCTGTTTGGAGTAGATGGAGTTAAGAGAGAAGTATCTTATGTTTCTATTGATTTGTCCTATAAGAACAATAATTACACTGAAGATTTTCAGGTTCTTGATATGCAGAATGCAATAGACCAAGTAAAAACTGAATCAGGTGTAAATATGATTGGTATTATTGGTAGTGAATTCTTTAGAAAGTATGGATACATTCTGGACTTTAATGAGTTGGTAGCTTTTTCAAAGAAATGAAAGATATTATACAATTAAATTCTAGGTATAAAACAGTAAACTACTTGAAAAAATTACCTAAATCAGATGGTTCTGAGTCAAAGACTTTTGTTCTTAAAACTGCCTATTCTACACTAAGAGTAGGAAGAAGTGATGGAAAAAATCAATTTATTGACCCATCTGGAGGACCTATGATTTCAGTAGGAGATAGACTTGAAGAAGCTGATGCTATAGTAAAGTCTATAGACCATGTTGAAGGGTATGGTTATACTATAACATTTGAATAATGATTTATCTTGTTACTAGAGAACAGAAACTATTTGAGAATCCTGAATACAAAACTATTACTATTGAAGAGTCTTTACAGCTGTTAAATGACTGTAAAGTTCTTCAATATGATAGTGAAACTACTGGTAGAAATGCAAGACTTTGTAGTATATTATGTATTCAATTTGGTAACAAAGAGAAGGATTTTCAAATAGTTATAGATTGTACTACAATAGATATTACTATCTATAAAGACATTCTTGAAAATACTCTATTGGTAGGACAAAACCTGAAGTTTGACTTACAGTTTCTTTATAATTATGGTATCATACCATTATATGTATACGATACTATGATTGTAGAACAGCTTCTTTATTTAGGATATCCTAGTGGTATAATCAGTTATTCCTTAGCTTCCATTGCACAAAGAAGATTAAGCATAGATATAGATAAATCTATCCGAGGTCAGATTATATGGAGAGGTTTGGATACTGAGGTTATTGTATATGCTGCCAATGATGTAAAGTGGTTGGAAGATATTATGTGGTCTCAAGTAGCTGATTGTAAAAAGAAGCAATGTCTATTAGGAGCTAAATTAGAATGTGACTTTATTCCTGCCGTATCATATCTTGAATGGTGTGGTATTAAATTGGATGAATCTAAATGGAAAGCTAAAATGGCTAAAGACCAAGAGAGTCTTGAAGTGAGAAAGAAAGCTTTGGATAGATTTGTAGTAAACAGAGGATTATCTGAATACTATAAAATTGATAGACAAGGCAACTTATTTGAAGGATTTGATTTGGAACCTAAATGTACTATTAATTGGGATAGTTCTACTCAGGTAGTCAAATTAGCTAAGAAGTTAGGATTTAACACTACTACACAAGATAAGAAAACAGGAGAAGATAAGGATAGTGTACTTGAAAAGTATCTTAAAGGTCAGAAAGGCATTAATGATGAATTCTTAAAGTTATATTTTGATTATAAGGAATCTAGTAAAGTATGTTCTACTTATGGTCAAGGTCATCTTAATGCTATTAATCCTAGAACAGGAAGAATACATACTGTATATAAGTCTTTAGGAGCATCAAGTGGTAGAATGTCTTGTGGTTCTAAACAATCTGATGATGATTTAGCTAAAGTAAAGAAGCTTAGACCTTCTGAATGTAGCTTCCCTAATCTTCAACAATTACCTGCTGATGATGCTACTAGAGGAGCATTTGTAAGTGATAAAGGCAATGTATTCTGTAGTTGTGACTATAGTGCTATGGAATCTTATTTAGGAGCTGATATTTATAATGATATAGAGTTCCAAAATGAGTTTCTTTATGGCTCTAAAGACACACATAGTCTGTTTGCTTGGATGGTATTTAGAAAAGAATGTGAAGAATTAGGATGTACTTGTGTAGCAGATGTAAAGTCTAAAGCACCTCAATGGAGAAAAGCTGTGAAAGCTGTAGAGTTTGCTTATATGTTTGGTGCAGCAGCTCCTACAATAGCCCAAAGTGCTAATTGTAGTGTAGAACAAGCACAGGAATATATAGATAGACTAGACAAAGGTTTCTCAGGCATTTCTAGATTTGCTAGAGAAGGTTCCAGATTTGTAAGGCAAAATGGTTATGTCCTTATCAATAAATATACTGGACATAAAATGTATTGGTGGGACCATGATAAATGGTTAGAAAGACAGAAATCCTTTACTCAAGAGTTTTGGGAAGATTACAGAAATAACCATAAAGGTACTACCAGTAGAGTAGCCTTAGAAGTAAGAGAACATTTTCAAGCAGCATCAAAATGGGATAGATTAGCTAGAAATGCTTGTACCCAAGGAACAGGTGCTTGCATCACTAAATTAGCTTGTACTAATTTCTTTAAATTTATTATTAAGAATAATCTATTTGATAAAGTCAAGATTGTAGCAGTAGTACATGATGAGATTTGTATAGAGTATCCTGAAGAGCTTACAGATACTTATAAAGTATTGGAGTATCATATGGAAGAGGCTTCAAAGGAGTATTGTAAATTCAGTAAAATTCCAGCAAAAGCTGAAGTATCGACCCATTGGGTGCATTAAATTATTATTTATGGAAAAAGAGATTATAATTTTATTCTTAGTAATGATACTTGTTATTACTATTACTGCCATTACATTAGTAGTAGCATATAAAAGAGACCAGCATTTTATCTATGTACATACTAAAACTGGCAATAGATATAGAATATTTCAAGAATGTTCCATGAAGTATAATGGTAAATGGATGGATGCTGTTGCTTATATAGGTGAGAAGGATAGTGAAATGTATGTAAGAGAGTATAATGATTTTGTACTTAACTTTAAAAGATTATCAGAATGGGAGAAGGATTGTTAATGGTTTATGATAAGGAGAGTGATAATAATCAGAGTAAAGTAGCAGATATGGTTAATCATCCTCCTCATTATTGTAGTCACCCTTCAAGTATTGAATGTATTACTATTACTAGACACTATTGTTTTAGTATAGGTAATGCTATTAAGTATCTGTGGAGAGCAGGTCTTAAGAAGGATGCTAGTCTTGAAGATAAGCAAAAGGAGATTGAAGACCTTGAAAAGGCTATTTGGTATATTAATGATAGAATTAAACAACTGAAAGAATCATGACATTCATAGTACATTTTAAAGATGGTTCTAGAGATACATATTCTACCAGTTATGATGAAACTATAGAACAAGAAAGAGATGCTGCTTGGGATGAAGTAAATACTGTATTTCCAGAAGCTGATTATATAGAAGAATTTTAATATGACAGGAATTAGAATAAGTAATAAGAAAGTATCTCCAATAGCTAAGGATGCTACAAAAATAGCATCCTTATTAGCTTCTTTTAAGTTTGAAAGAGGAGATGGTATTACAAAATCTGAGATGGATACTCTGTATGAAGCACAGAAAGTTTTAAGTAATATTATAAATAGAAATAAATAATGGGACAACAAGGAATTTATGTAGCTCCATGCAATACTAAGCCTAATAGAAATAGGGTAGATGCAAGTTGTATGGAAACTGTCAAGCAAAGACTTTGGATTATTGAATTTGACATTAAAGGAGTGGGTAAAGGGTGTTCAGTAGTAAAGTCTCCTAATGCCAAAGGAGCAGAGGTACTTTTGAAAACACAGGGTACATTTAATGGTACTCCTAGTATGTATAAGATTATACGCATTGAAGAAATCTCTATGTCTCCTGATTCTATGTTGATTTGTGAACAGATTGCTGTAGCAGGAGATAATTAGTATGAAGCAATATACACCAAGAGAATTTATTAGGATAGTAGAGAAGAATGGCTTTCAGTTCAATAGATGTAATGGAAGTCATGCTATTTATACGGATATAAATGGTAGGCATATCAGTGTTCCTAAAAGAAATCTTGAATGTGTAATTGCTAATAGACTTATTAAAGAGAATAATCTGAATGTGGATTTAAAAAGAAAGAAAAATGTGTGATAATTATCCTCCTGGAGCAGCTAATGACCCTAATGCTCCTTATAATGAACCTTTAAATAAGGAACACAAAAGGTTTGTTAGTGTTACTATATCATATTATGATAGTGCATATCTTCCTGAAGATGCTACTGAAGAGCAAATAAGGGATGAATTGTTTCATCATGTATATGAAAGTAAGTTTCCAGACAAGTTTGATATTGATGAATTTGTAATGCTTGATGATTAGTAAGTATGAAAGTAATAAAGATATATTCAAGAAGTTGTGGTCCTTGCAAGATATTGGAGAATAATCTCCAACTTGCAAATATTCCACATGAAAGTGTAGATGTTCAATCTGCGGAGGGTTACAATGTTGTAACCAAGTATGAAGTAAGAACAGTACCTACTCTCATCTTAGTAGATGATGAGGGAAATGTTGTAAAAAGACATAGTGGTCTGTTAGGTGTTCAAGAGTTAAAAGAGTTTTGCAATGAAGCTAATTAAGCCAAGTTTTGAGATATGGAATCAACCTGCTGGTCTTGAAGGAGTTTATAAACAGGTTGAGAGAGTAGGTAGAGTATGTTATAAGTCTGAGGATAAGATAACAGAAGATTCTGCTAAGGAATTTGTAGATAGAATGATTAAAAGTGGTCACGGAGCAATGCTTGAACATGGTACTGTGTATTTAAAGGTATTGTTAAATAATGAATTAGTTCTTGAGGATGCTTACGGAGAAGATAATGATGTTAGTGCTTATGGTAGGTATATAAATAATAAATACTCTAAAGTAAATTATAGAGACGGTTTAGAAAATATATTTATTACTGATACAGTAGAACCTGGATATGCTTATATAACTACTAATCTTCGAGTTTTAGTAGAAAACAACTGGCTTGATGACTTAAAATATCTTTGTGAACCTACTGAATATCATGAAAAAAGAATAACTGTACATTTTGTATGTGATAGAGGTGTATCACATGAATTTGTAAGGCATAAAATACTTTGTGTCGCCTAATAGTAATATTAGGGCAATAATCCAGTGAATTGCTGGAAGGCTAAAATTTAGTAATTTCTATAAAAGTACTTGTATATTTCATAAATTTTTCTTATATTTGCACTATAAAATACAAAGTGTAATGAGAAAGTTAAATTGTGAATTAAATCAAGTATTTGGATATTGGACTGTTATAGATAATGTTCCAATAATAAAAGGAGGACATACTTATATTAAGGTTAGATGTAAGTGTGGAAAAGAAGAAGAAAAGTGTTTAAGTGATTTAACTAGTGGAAGGTCTACTGGTTGTAAAAGCTGTAAAGCACAAGAAAGAAGTAGAGTATCTGTAAATATAGGAGATAAATTCAAAGAATGGACTGTTCTAGATATTAGAAGAAATTCTAGAAATGTTTTAGAGTATTTCTGTGAGTGCTCTTGTGGCAATAGAAGGTGGTTTGAAAAGGCAGAGCTAATAAACCCAAATAGAAGCTTTGCTTGTCATTCTTGTGCTGGTAAAACTAGAAAGGAAGCTGTAACTCTTAGAAATGGAAAAGTAGGAGAGCTTACTCTTACTAGGTATAATAAGCTAAAAAAGTCAGCTATTAAAAGAGGCTATTCCTTTGAAGTATCTATAGATTTTCTATGGAACTTATTCTTAAACCAAAAACATATGTGTGCAATTACTGGAGACTATATTGAGTCTATAAGTAGAGCTTCATTAGATAGAATTGATTCAAGTAAAGGATACACTGAAGACAATGTTCAGTGGGTAACTTATCAAGCTAATGTAAGTAAACACACTATGTCTATGGGCTCTCTTTATGAATTTTGTAGAAAAGTATTAAATCATGCTAATCAGCAGCCAAGCATCAGCTTAACAACTGATGAAGGTTCAGAGACTAACTCTTGAAACTATGAAAATTAAGGTATATACTAAATCACCTATGTGGTGGACTTCAGAAGAATGGAAAATGTCTGAAGAAGAAAGAGAAAAAATAGGTATTAAATTAATTGACATAGAATATAATAGAGACACGAGTGCTGGACACCCTACATTTGAGGGTGATGATATAGTCCGATACTCTGAGGAAACTCAGAGAGTTAAGGATAAAGAGCCTTAACATAACATTTGAGAGTAATGTCTTTTGCTCAGGAAAGTACAAGGTATTGTAACTATTCTAAGGATAAGTTTGGTAATGAGCTTACCTTCATTATTCCTGAATGGTGTCCTGAAATTAGAGAAGATTCTAATAAAGGATGGGACCCTTGCAGTATGTATGACAAGTTGTATCTACAGCATCTTCAAAGTGCAGAAGATACCTATCTTGCTCTACTAAAGCAATGGGATGAGAGAGTACCAGATAAGAGATATAAATCTGGATTCAGAAACAACCCTTGGATGCCACAGCAGGCAAGAGCTGTCTTGCCTAACTCCTTAAAGACAGAATTGGTTGTAACTGGATTTGTATCTGACTGGAATCACTTCTTTGACCTGAGAGCAAGAGGTACTACAGGTGCTCCACATCCTCAGGCTAAGGAATTAGCAGAACCTCTAATGGAGGAATTTATTACAAGAAAGTATATTAATAACTAAAAAAAAAGTATGGCTTTTGGTACGAAGAAATCAGTTGTAGCTACACCATCTTTCAGTGAAAGAATGGCAAGCATTAAGTCCATGTTTAAGACTGCACATGAGAATGCAAGTAATCTCCATGCAGAAATGGAGTCACAGATTGCAAAGAAAGAATCTCAAATTGCTGCATTGCAGGAAGACATCAAAACTATTGGTGTTACTAAGCAAGAGGCTGAAACATTTATGTCTAATATAGAAAAGCTTATTTGATATGATTGAGCAAATAAATCAGTTAAAGCAAGGTTCTATTATTAGTGAGAGTTCTCACTATATTGTGAACAGAGTATCAGGCTCTAATGCCTGGCTTACTCATTTTGAGAGTGGTGAAGAGGTTCAAATTGGTATGAGCTATTTGAAGAACTATACTAATTCTGCTGACCTGTTTGAGACTACAGTAAAAGTAACTAAGGAGGATAAGAAGGATGGTACTCTTGGTATTAGAAGTATTTGGGAGAACATTCATTCTGGTCAAGTATTTACTGTATGCTTCAAGAAGCAGGATAAACCTAAGAGTAAGAGGAAATTACAGGAAGAGATTGATGCTATTGTAGAGCAGTTCTCAAATAGTATTGACACAGTCAAGAATAATAAGAAAGGTGTAGCAAATGCTGCAAAAACTCTTGTTACAGAATTGGTTAATAACCCTGTACTTCCATATGAAGAAGGAGAAGAAAGAGTACTTAGAGGATATAAGATTCAATTTGAATCTAGGGATGGTAGATATAACTGTGTTGATATGGACATAGTTAAGACTGACAAGGAATCAGGTGTTAGACCTGTAAATATTAACACTATACAATATTTAATCTTTGATGGGGTTAAATATGTAGTTGAATAATCTTATAAGGAGGAGTAAGTCAATCACTTATTCCTCCTTAATTTTTTTTAATATCGCTTGTGTATTACAATCATTTTACTTACCTTTGCATTAAATTTTAATAATATCTTATGAGTAAACAATGTGTAAGAAAGAGAGATAAGGAATTTATATCTCTTAAGAATAAGTACAATGTGTCATCAGCTGTACTGGAAAATATTATACATTCTTGGTATGACGAAAGCAACAGTACAGACTATAACTCTGCTGAGTTTACTAACTATTTAGAGAATTATCTATGTCTAAATAAGACTAATTATAACTCTAAATCTAAGTATACTAAAGCACATAATGCTTGGAAATCTCTTACTGAGAAATTTACTACTTTTTCTGAAGACCAGATTAAAGGTGTTAGAACTACAGCTAGATTCTTATTTGAAGAAGGTGACTATGTTATTTATGAAACTTCTAAGAAGGGAGTTTATACTCTTAAAATTAAAGAACCTGTGTATAAGCAATCAGATGAAACGACTTCTTCATCAGTTATTAAAGTAATATCTGGAGGACAAACAGGTGTTGATACTATAGGACTACAAGTAGCTAAAGAATTAGGTATTGAAACTGGAGGTACTGCTCCTAAAGGATTTCTTAGAGAAAAAGGAATAGATAATGAGGATGTATCATCTTATGGTTTAGTGGAAATTTCAGATGAAGAGCAGGCTGAGTACACTAGAAGAAAGAAAAAGACTGACCCTTATACAGGAAGAACAGAATTAAATGTAAGAAATTCTGATGGTACTGTATATTTTGCCACAAGTGATGATAGTGCAGGTCTTATAGCTACTAAAAGAAGTGCTAAAGAATGGAAAAAGCCTTTTATAGAAAACCCTACAGCAAAGCAGTTAATAGAATGGATTAAGGCTAATAATATTAAAGTACTTAATGTTGCTGGTAATAGAGGAAGTAAGTTACCTAAAAGCAATAGAGTTGCTAAAATATTAAGGGAAGCTTTACAGTTTATACTTAAGGTAAAAGAAAATAACTTTAGTAAATTAGCAGAATCTAGAGCTTTAGTACAGCAAATTATTGAAGATTCTAATAAAAGAATAACTTTCGATAAAGACACACATACTTATATTGTTGATGGTAAAAAAGCTGATACTAGTGTTACTCAATTTATTCATGGTAAGAAAGATATAGGAGCTTGGGGATTACCTAGTAGCATATTAGGAGCTACTGTAGATGAAATAACTAGAGACTTCTTTTCTGGTAATTTGAAATCTTCATATCCTAACTTAAACAAGAATCATAGAGATGCTCTTATTTCTGATTTAGAGAAGTTTAGAAAACAATTAGATAATAGATTTGGTAAAGGCAAA
>JAZNOG010000002.1:0-9184 GCA_045580645.1 Bacilli bacterium | reverse complement strand
ATATTTTTCCATCAATTCTTTTAGGTTTTCTTCGTCTAAGTTTTCGATATTATCGAATTCTTTCTTTAATTCTTCTAGTTGTTGTATTCTTTCTTTCATTCTTAGAATTTCTTTTTCTTCATGTTCCCTATCTATATTATTTTTATCTTCATTAGCTAGAATAAAAATAGCGTTTAAACAATTAGGGTTTTTGTTATATTTGTCTTGTTATTCTTTAGTTAATGGTTTTAGATATCCTAAAATTTTATATTGATATATTATGTCTTCTTTATTTAAGAAATAATCTTTAACTAATTTCATTGAATCTAACATATTTATAACAGGAATTAATCTAGTAGATTTGCTATATCCAAATTCTATTTCTTCTTCATTTATATTTTTTTCTAATTGTTCAATATCAATTTTATAACCATGGTCCGCTGCTTCTTTTACAAGATTTAAGGCAACTGCTATATCTAATCCTAAACTAGTAATAATTGTTCCTAAATACATTCCTAAAAACTCCATAATTTTTCTCTCCTATAAATGTTATTTATTATAATACAAACTAATATAATTTTAAATACATAAATTATGAAAAAATTCATATAAAATAATAGGTGATAAAAATGGCGAATATTAAAAAATATTTTATTTCTTTTCTCTATATTCTTGGGTTAATTTTTGTTTTAACTTTGGTACTTACTGTTTTAAATTATTTTGATGTAATAAATGGAAATGTCTTAAATATATTAAAAATAGTTATAACTATATTATCTACTTTTGTCGGTGGTTTTCTAGTAGGTAAAAATTCAAATGAAAAAGGATACCTTGAAGGAATAAAACTTGCTTTAATTTATGTGGTTTTTATATTTTTACTATCTATTTTAGGGTTTTCTGATAAAATTACATTAAACACATTTTTATATTATGCAATTATTATTTTATCTACAATGCTTGGGGGAATGTTTGGAATAAATAAAAAGGTTATTTCAGAATAACCTTTAATATTTCATCATTTATATTTTCAATTGTTCTTATTTCATCATTTAAAGTGCAGTTAATATAACTAAAATTATATTTTTTACATAGTTCTAAATATGCTTTTTCTGCATTTTTTAAATGATCTTCACTTTTTTCATGTTCATCTAAACTAGTTCTGTTTTTCTTTAGTAAAACTGCTTTTTCATAAGGCATATGCAAAAATATAGTCATATCAGGTTTAGGAAGATTTAATAATTCATATTCTAAGTTATGAATAAAATTATACATTTCTTCTCTTTTTTCTTTGTCTTTTATTTTTCCTCCTTGATGTGCCATGTTGCTTACTACATATCTATCTAAAATAATTATATAGCCTTCTTCTAAGTATTTTTTTATAGTGTTTACATTATATAAGCGATCTGCTGCATAATATAAACTTGCTACTTTAGGATCAACATTAGTTGCGCCTTCTATAAAGAATGAAGAACATATTTCTTCTTTTCCAAGATATGGTCCTCCTACTATTTTACCTGTTGGACTATCGTAATTTGGGAATGTTAGGTATACAGTTTTTTTCCCTAATTCTTCTAATTTTTTTACTAATAGTTTGCTTTGTGTTTCTTTTCCTGAACAATCAGTTCCTTCAATTAAAATTAATTTACTCATCGAGTTGTCCCTTTCTTGGTAATACTTTAATTCCACATGACATAGCCCCTTCTTTACACCTACCAAAAGTGCATGATGGTCCTGCTTTTTTAAAGATTAGAGGTGCAACTTCTAAACACAAATCTAGCATTTGATTGGCAACTTCTCTAATTTCCCATTGTGCTCGGTTGCAACATCTTTCTCTAAAAAAATGTAAAAGTTCTCTAGCGTTCATAGTAACAATTATTTTAGTTTCGCAAGCATTTGGAAGAATAAATCTGGCATCTTCAATTGCTTTTTTCTTTGCATCTTTTTCTTTTAACCCAGCATCTATGTATTTTTCTTCTAATTTTTTAGAGATTTCTTTGTAACTTTCAAATATTTTAACATTAGCTTCAATATATAATTTATTTATTTCCTCATCATTTTCTATTTCTGGTGGTGTTATGTAATCATATGTTTCTTTTAAATCAACATATCTTTGACTTTGTTGTGAATAGCTTGCCATTCTGTGTCTTACAAGTTGATGAGTAAGGGCTCTGCTAACGCCTTCTATACCAAATGTAAATGATATGTGTTCAATTGGGGATTCATGTCCTAATGAACTTAACATATCAACGAATTTATTTACACTTTCATCTGTTTGTTTATTTGCTAAATCTTTTATATTAGATTTGCTATAACAAAGTTTACCTGCTGTTGCAACAAGTGCTTCTGGTTTATCATTAAACAATGAATTAGAATGCCCAAGTAGATAAACTTTTGCTTTTTTACTTCCCATAATTAACTCCCTACTTTCTATATATAAGTATAAAACAAGTTTTATTAAATGTCTATAAAGAAAAAGAATAAAGCTTTTTATTTCTTTATTCTGTATAATTCCATGTTATATTTGCATCACTATATCCTGGTGCCCAGCCCCATATATTGGTCCCATAACTTGCAAATCCACTTGGTGAAGATTTGCCTTTTATTTTAACACTTGTGAGGTTGTTATATAGAAATGCTTGATTTCCGATAGTTTCAATACTAGCACCTATTGTTACACTTGTGAGGTTGTTATATCGAAATGCAGAGTTCTCAATGGTATTGACACTATTAGGAATAACTAAGTTTGTGAGATTGTTAAAAGAAAATGCGTCGGATCCGATGGTTGTGACACTGTTAGGTATAACTACACTTGTAAGGTTGTTTTCTGCAAATGCACCTGATTCGATGGCTGTGACACTATTGGGGATAATTACACTTGTGAGGTTGTTAGAAGAAAATGCTTCTTCTCCGATGGTTGTAACACTATTTGGGAGGACAACGCTTGTGAGGTTGCTATTATAAAATGCTCTGTTTCCGATGCTTGTGACTGTATATTCTTTACCAGTTGGTTTAACCATGCCAGTATCTGATAAAAATGCTTGATAGAGCGTTCCTTGGTCCAGGTCAGACATTAATGCTTCAAGTGTCATTCCATTTACTTCTTCTCCACTACATAGGTTTAAAGCTATTGTTTCATCTCCTAATATTGGTATCCATCTTACAGCGCATTTATTTATTGATTCTTCACTTGGATTATCCACTAGTTCGTATGTAAATAGTTTTTCTGGTATTATTACATCAAATTCAAGATAAAAAGAAATTCCTGTTACATTTTGAAAAAGTTCACCACATAAATACGTATCAATTGTCGTAGTCATATTTGTATCATCTGGGGTATGTGCAAAACAATACTCTGGTGTATTATATCGGACGTTATATCCATGACTATTTATATTAATTCTAAATTTATATTGATTCTTTGTAGAACTTGTCCAACTACTTGCATCTACTTCATAATCTATCCATGCTCTTAATCTATAGTTTGTTGTTACACTTTTTATATTTGATTTATGATTATGACTTGTATAATATAACATTTTATTATTTTCATTATTTGTAGATGTTCCTAAATCATCTATTAATAATGGTTCTACTACTGATTTATTAGTATCTTTATTTTCTAAGTATACTTTTATTTGATTATTAGATAACTGTGTATATCCAGAATCTACAGAAAGTGGTTCTAATTCTATTTCATAATACACAGGTGTATCTACATCATATACACTATCTAAGTTTGTTGTAACTGAAAAATCAAAGTATTTATCTAATACTTTACCTTCTACATCTCCCATTGGAAGTGCATTTGTTATATTTATTACATTTGTGCTTTCCATAAAACTTAATGATACATTTCCTGTTGTTATAGTATTTTGATTACCTGTTTTTGTATAATTATATATTGCAATAGTTATTCCTATTACAAATGTAATTAAAAATATTATTAGTATTATCGGAAGGGTTTTTGTTACTTTGTTAGTAAACTGCCCCCCCCCCCCAACAAAAATTTGTTTGTTAAATTTTTCTTCATAATTAACTCCTTCTTCCATACAAAAAGATATGGTTTATTCTTAAGATAAGTTTACCATATTTTTTTCAACTTGTATAGACAAATTTAAAAAAATATTGTATACTTTATAGTAGTTCATTCTTTGATAAACTTTAAGAAAGGAGAAATTTTATGTTTAAACAAGACAAGACTTATGTCTTTGCGCTTGGTGGTTTAGGAGAAGTAGGAAAAAATATGTATTGTGTTATGCGTAATGATGAATTAATCATTATAGATGCAGGTGTAATTTTTCCGGAAGAAGAATTAAGGGGAATTGATTATGTTTTACCAGATTTTGATTTTTTAAAGAAAAATGAAAAGAAAATAAAAACTTTAATTATTACTCATGGACATGAAGATCATATTGGCGCTATTCCATTTTTGCTTCAAAATGTTCATATCCCTACTATTTTTGCTCCTAATCAAGCCTATGCACTTATAAAAAAGAAATTAGATGAAAGAAATATTCAATATAAAGGATTAAAATCCTATCAAAGTAATGATAAATTAAAATATAAAAACTTTGAAATATCGTTTTTTAGAACTACCCACTCTGTTCCAGATTCACATGGTATTTATATTAAAACACCAGATGGAAATATTGTAGAAACAGGAGATTTTAAATTTGATTTAACTCCAATTGGTCCAATGGCGGATTTAGCAAAAATAAGTGAAATTGGAAAAGAAGGTGTTACTCTATTAATGAGTGAAAGCACTAATGTTTTGGATGAAGGTTTTTCTTTGTCTGAATCAAAAGTTGATGAGGCTTTAAATGAAGTATTTACAAAGCATCAAAACAATAGATTAATTATTGCAACTTTTGCTTCTAATATTTATAGATTAAAACATATTATTGAAACTTGTAAAAAGTTTAACAGAAAAATATGTATCTTTGGTAGAAGTATGGAAAATAATATAAATATTTCTATGGAAGGTGGATATATTGATGCAAAAGATATAATTGTGACACCTGATGTTGCAAATAACTTAAAACCAGGAGAAGTTGCTCTTTTATGCACTGGAACACAAGGTGAACCTCTTGCGGCACTTTCTAGAATTGCAGATGGCATTCACAAACAAATAACATTAAGACCAGATGATATAGTAATATTCTCTTCTTCCGCTATTCCTGGAAATGCTAATGCTATTGCAAATACTATAAATAATTTATATTTAAAGGGTGTAAAAGTTTATACAAGTTCAACAGAACGTGAAATTCATGCTTCAGGACACGCTATGACAGAAGAATTAAAACTTATGATTAGACTACTTAATCCGAAATATATAATGCCTATTCATGGTGAATACAGAATGTTAAAACAACATGCAAAACTTGCTATGGACTGTGGTATGCCAAAAGAAAACACTTTTGTTTTAGATAATGGAAATGTTTTAGAAATAGAAAATGAAAATATTAAACAAGTACACTCTATTGAAGTATCTGAGACATATGTAGATGGTAATAGAATTGGTGATATAAGTGGTGCAGTATTAAATGATAGAAAAATAATGGCAAGCGATGGTATTTTAGTAGTAATTCTAAATGTAAATTTAGAGGAAAAGAAATTAATGGCTAAACCACTTGTTACAACTAGAGGATTCATTTTAATAAATGAAAACGAAGAATTAATTAAGAAAATAGAAAATTTATCATTAAGTATTATACTTAGAAAATTAAAAGATAATAAAATAACTTATAATGAAATAAAAACAGATTTACAAAAAGATATAACAAACTTTATCAAAGAAGAAACTGGTAGAAAACCTATTGTTTTACCAATATTATTGAATATAAAAAAATAAAGTCAAAGAAATTTGACTTTATTTTATTTTGTAACGTAACAGTAATTATCATTTAACTTAGTCCCGGTTTTACAAGTATAATTTGGTTGACACTCTGTATAACTTTTTCCTTTATTTGTAGCTAGTTCACAGTCAATTGAATCAGTTGCTACACAAGTATTAACTCCGTCTTCAACGTTTTCTTTAGCCCCATATTCTGTTTTAGTAGATACTCCCCAACCGGATGGACAACTTGTTCCTTGGTTATCTAAATAACAATACCCAGAAGAAGTATATTCTCCACTAACTGCAGAATAACTACAACTAGTATAATTAGAATAATAATACTCATAGCATGTATAAGGCTCAACATAATCGGTACAACAAGTCCCACAATATGCATTAGTTCCATCTTGCGCTTCGTAACCTTTTAATCCGCTACATTTCTTATATGGCCAACAATTAGTTTCGGATTTATTGCAATAACCACCACATGTTTGACTCGATTTGTATCTACAATCATAAGAACCACCACTATATGAATCATAGCCACGAGGACATTGATTTAAGTAATTCCAACATACTAAGTTTTTATATGAACAAGTAGAAGTTATTTTTTTATATGAAGTTACTTCTGTTTCTGTTATAGATATACTACAATTTCCTTCATTTCCAACTTTATCATAAACGTAAACATTATAAGTATCTCCGGCATTAATAGATGGTATATCATGTGTTATTATAAATGCATCCTCTTGTTCTTCTGCTGCTGGTGTAAAAATACCATTTATATACATTGAAGCCATTCCGCTTCCTAAATCTTTTGATGTTATTTCTAATTTAATACTATCATTTCCAGTGCTAGTAGCTTTTATTTCGCAAGTAGGATTTTCATTATCAATAATTGAGTTAGAACTATCAAATTTACAGTCTACATTATCAGATTTATATCCATTGTTGCAAATTACACATGGTATATATTCATAATTATTAGAACCATTATTTTTTACTACAACATAACTAGTATTACATGAATTATTATCTGCATCTACAAAATCTTTTGTTATATAACCTTTTGAAATAAGTTCTGATACATATTTATATGATAATTGTTTATTTATTCCGTTAGGTAATTCACTTAAATTTTCAGAATAATAATCTTTTGCATTAGCAACAAGTGTGTTTTCTAATGCTTCATTAAAATCTTTTTTATTTCTTACAATATATCTATTAACAGTGATAATTACTATTCCAGATAATATTCCTATTATTACTATTACAGATAGTATTTCTACTAATGTAAATCCTTTTTTATTCTTCATAAAATCACCTTTTAATATTCAACAAATATTGGATAATAATCATAACCGTTTGTCTTATATTCCTTTATTTTTGAATTTGTTTTTCCTACAATTAAATATTTATCATTTGTTTTATAAATCTTATCATATGAATCATTTTTATCATGTTTTTCATCTATTTCTAAGTATTTTTCATCTACTATATTGAATTTTTTATCATATTTTATTACAAATGCATCAGTTAAGGCATTACCATCTTTTACATCACCAGTAGCGCCAACTGCATAAATGTAATCATCTTCTATATAAAGGTTTTTAAAAATATTTAAGGCTTTTTTATCATATGAAATTTCATCTACTAATTTTCCATTTGCATTATATTTTGCCACTACTGCTTTATATGAACTACTATCACCTTTTGAAGGTAATTTTGTTGTTGTAACTAAATAATTATTACCATCTTTATAAATATTAGTAATTCCATTAATTTCAGTTGGTCCATAATAATTATGCCATATTTCATTTCCTTTGAAATCATATTTTTGGATTATTCCAGTTTCTGTTCCAGTAACACCTACTACTACGTAACCATCACTTTCAATATAAACATCATTAAACATACCAGTAAATGGTCCTCCATAATTAAATTTAAATAATTCTTCACCATCTAAATTATATTTTAATAAAATAGCGCCACCAGTAGTTTGATTACCAATTATATTTTTTGCATAAATACTTTGCCCTACTATTATTAAATTATTATTTTTGTCTAGTTTAACTTTTAATAAATCAGTATCATCTAAAATTTGAACATTTTCTCTCCAGATAATATTAAAGTCTTTATCAAATCTTACAATAAGTCCTTCTGTAACATTGTCTGTTAATTGTGTTTCTGTCATTGTAATTGCACCAACTGCCACATATCCATCTTTAAGTTCAATTACATCATTAAAATGACTATTGTAACCTAATTTTATATATTCTTCTTTTACTGCTTCAAAAGCATCATTATACTTCCATATGATAGCTTTATTATAATCAGATGTTTTATTAAATGAACTATGTTTAAAATCACTAAATCCAACTGCTACATATCCATCTTCTAGTAAAACTAAATCATTTACGATTGTATAGTATGTGGAATTTTTTCTATCTTTATAAACAATAATTCCAAAATAAATTAATTCAACAACTAAAAATCCTATTAGTATAAAAGATAATATTTTTATAATTTTTAATTTTTTACTTATTTTTTTCTTCATTTTCATGCACTCCAATTCTTTAAATTACTACATTTTTATTATAACACGCAGATATCACTTAATAAAAGATTTTTTTGATATTTTGTATTTTTAAAAGAAAAAAAGACCATAAAGGTCTATAAATTATTTCTTGCTTACTTTTTTCTCTTCTGGTTTTTCTAGTTTTTCTAAAACTTTTTTTGTAACTTTAATAGCGTTTACTCTTAATTCTTCAACGGCATTAGTAGCAACTGGTTCAGCTTTCTTTTTTACATCTTTTGCTAGGTTTTCTATTTTTTTAAGAATTTCCGGGTAAACCAAATCTTCTATATACATCATACAAATATCCGTCTTTGTCCGCACACCTTTAACCAGCGGCTTTGCTTTCAAACGCGTATCACGAATACGCCGACGGATAAGCACTGTATTGAATCGCACCGACTCTGTAAAGCTGTCTTTCGGTCCATGAACCGTAACTTCTGTTTCAGCAGTTTGTACCCCTCGATTGGGGTAACCCTTAGAATTAATAACCAAAACCTGATCCGCTTGATCTACAAAAATCAGTGTATCCCCGGACATCATACTTTTAAGAGCAAGATCATAGTCCTTTTGAGCTTTTACATCTGCCGTAGCCATTCCGTAATTCATGATATAAGTTAAAGGATCCTCTGTCGGAACCTCTCCCATAGAAAACATTAATGCCTTTAATATTTCAGATTCTACAAGGTCACGATTGATCATCGTATCCATGTAGATCATATAAACCGGGTACTTATTTTTCCCCAAATAAAGCCTTTTTTGCACAACATCCGAACAATCTAAAAATTCCTTTT
>JAZNOG010000001.1:0-10054 GCA_045580645.1 Bacilli bacterium | reverse complement strand
CAATTACATTGCATTACATTAGGTTTAGCAAAAAAACGAGTTTTACCTGCCCCACTACCACCACAAATTAAAAGGTTTAGATTTCTTCTATGTTGTCGTCCATCTAAACCTATACAAAAATTTTGTGTTAATATTTTATTATAATTACTATTTTCTTGTTTATATTTCTTACATATTGTTTTTGCACTTCCCCATTTTGCAGAGCCATATTCTTCTGTTCTACGATAATTCTTTCTTGTAGAAAAATAGATACCAATTGATACACCATACACTAATAATAAAAATAAAACAGTATTTAAACTGTTTGAACATAATTTAATATTAAATGGATTATCTATTGCTTTACCAAAATTCTTAATAATTCCAATTAATCCATCATCTACATAAGGTGCTATTAAAAGTGATAACCATATTACTGGAATAATACCTACAATACTTAAAATTATCTTTTGTTTTTTAGTATCTTCTACCATTACCTCTCGGAATTCTCCTTAAAAGAAGTTTTTTTTTACACTCTGTTCCCTCAATTAATTTATCCATTACTTTACTCAATTCCATTCTATCTTCTCTTGATGAATTTTCATTCTTATATTTAAGTCTTAAATTATTTAATGCAAATATAATAATTTTTGCATCATATATATCAACTTCTAACTTACTTTTACTATTAACTTTAATAAGTAAGTTATCAACAGAATCTGTTGGTCTATCTTGTGATGTTAAATAATCTCTTAACATATTTAAAGATTTCATTATTATAGTTCTCTCTGTATCTTCAAATTCATACTTAATACCATCTTTCATTATATCATCTCTCCTGTTCCTTATTCTTTACTTCTTTTCTTTTATCATCGATATATTGACCTACACGAGAATTGATATCCGAATACACTTCTTTCATAGATGTTAATTCAGTTAAAACATCTTTAGTTTCCATATCTTTAAATCTATCTATCATATTTTCTACATCATTTAAAGAAACATCAATCCCATATTTTTTACACAACATATAACCTATACATTTTGATTTATCTTCATCAAATTCTTGTATATCATCATATAAACTAATTTTAACAAGCTCATTTGCAATAGAACTAATAGTTAAATCATAATCATCACTTTTGGCAACATATATAACTTTATCATCAGTGTTCCATTCACAAACTTTACCACTTTCTAAACTATCTTTTGCTTTTATCTCTACTGGACATTCATGTAATAATGCTTGTAATATTATCTTTTTATCAATACTCTTTGTATTTATTTTTTGATTAGTTTCTGATATATCTATAACTTCCTTTGCGTTAATGTTTGATACAGTCTTACCGTCTTTGGTTGTATATTGTTTACCTGGTTCAAGTATTATTATTCGTTTAGGATATTTAACTTTAAAAGAAGCATTAAGTTCTTTCCAAGATTTATAATCTTTTAATTGCATTGCATTCGGTAATTGACTAGCAATTAGTAAAGCATTTCTTGAAGTATAAACATCAAACTTACTTTGTACATCTAAATACTGCATAAAAAAAGAAGAGTCAGTTTTAATTTTGTTTACTGACTCATCAATAGTTTTATAAGCAAATTCTAACTGTTCTTTTTTCTTTTGTTTATATGCTTCTTTATCATAACTATTTTGACTATTTATTATATCTTCAATCACTTATTACCTCTCCTTTCCTTTACTAGATTTTTTCAATTCTTTTTTAGAGGGTATTGTATCATCAACTGCCTTAGTGTCATTTACTTCTTTTCTTTCTTTAGCAATTTCTTTATTTTCTTTACTCTCTTCTGCTTTTTCTTTTAATTCTCTTTTTATTTCTTTTAAAGTTTCACGAACTGAAGGTTTCTTTAATTTAGAAACCACCCCTAAATTGTTTTTGTTCTCTAATGAAGGCTCGGACAGAGGGCTTTTTTCTGTCTTTGCCACATTGGGGTTTGATTGTTCTTGTCCTTCTTTTTGAATAGGTTTTGACATTATATCATCTGCAAGTTTCTCTTCATCCGATTTAACCTCAACACCTCTTTCTTTTGCATCTTTAATCATTTCTTCAATCTTATCTTTTTCAAGTTCACTTTTAATTTCTGCAATATCAAATGCAGATAATTTGAATCTATCAACAATACGATTTACCTTTGGTGCATCTTCTTGTCTTACCATAATATCAACCATACCATCCTTATCAGGATTTTTCTTATCAATTAAAGCGGTATATAATACACCATATTTTTTAGACTCTTCATGGAACTTTTTAAGTTGGTCATCCCTTAATGAAAATATCTGTAATGGACTACCGGATTTCAACATTGTATTTAATGTTGCTTTTCCTTTTGTCATCTTTTGGTCTTTTGCCATAGTATAAAGTGCTACTGCTACTCTTTCAGCACCACTACCAGTTATTCTCGCTAATACTTCAAATCCCTCTAATGAGAGTTTTACAATTTCTTCTGCAGCTTCACTAGAATTCATACTTTATTCTCTCCTTTCCTTTTTCTTCTTCAAATTCTCTAATATTCTCTTTTACTACATCTAATTTTTTATCTATTTCATCACATATTCTCACCTCTTTCCTTTTTATTGCAATCTGATGAGATATAACTAATAATTCCTTTTGAATTAATTGTTTATCTTCTTCAGTATTTACTCTTTTGATTTTTTTCCACAAGTTATCTCTATCACTTGTTAATTCTTTTAATTCATTATTTACATTATCTTTGAATAATAAAAATTGCTCACGAGTTTCAATTTTATTACTCACGAGCAACCTTGTTTGTTCTGATATTTCATTCATCTTTTCCACCTCCATTCTTAATGCAGGAGTTAATACTTTTTTAGGATATTGTTTTGGATATACTTTTAATAAATAACAATAATATTTATATAAACCATATATTCCATGTGATTTTTGTTTTTTTGCTTCTTCATAAGTTTTAGCATAATTAACTTGATTTTCAGCACCAATAAACGGTACTCTAGGAGAATGAGTTGTTTCTATTCTTTTTTCTATATTATCAATAGAATAATCTTCTCCAAAAGCCCTCATTATACGAATATTCTTTTTAAAGTTTTGACCTCTAACACTTAACTTACCATATCTGTTAGTAAGTTCATATCCCATCTTATTCATTATAGTTTCAAAATCTTTATAAGAATATGCCATAGCAATAGCTTTATCAATATCTTTTTTAGTCATTGTATGATAATTATTTTTATCTACATAACCTTTATAATAATTATCATAATTTACTTTTATAACTTTCTTTTCCTTAACAACACTTAATCCAAACTCCTGACATAATGAATCTGATGTATGTCTTAAAAGTGCCATACTTTCTCTACAATCATGATATTTCTTTCCATCTTTAAAAGATACAGAGTTAATAACAAAATGATTATGAATATGATTTGTATTAACATGAGTAGTAACTATAACTTCAAATCTATCTCCCCACATTTCTTGTGCTAGTTTTAATCCAACTTTATGTGCTTTATCTGCAGTTACTTCTCCCTCTTTAAAAGATTGAAAAGCATGATATGCTAATACACCATTATTCTTGTTCCATATATTTTTGGTATCCATCATATCTTTATATGCTTGTTCTGGTAAACAATTAAGTCCAGAAATATAACATCCAAATTCAGAATTATAATCCAAATCATTATAAGTATCTAATTGATGAAGCTCTTGGTAACAACTGTTATCTGTTGTTGTTTTTTCAGGATTCATTACATAATCTAAAACATGATCTAATCTTTTCTCAACTTTCCATATTCCTGTTGTTGCCATATATATTCTTCTCTTTCCTCTTGTCTAGAACATTCACTAGATACTTTTAAACATGAATAAGCAAATAATAATCCTATAAATATAACTACACTTAAAAATATATACACTATCATTCTCCTTTCTTATTTATCAAAAATTCTTCTTTAATTTCATCCATAAACTTTATCCATAATTCCTTTTGTTTAATTAAAGACAATTCATCTATAAAACCTAAAGAGTGTGCTTTAACAGTTAATTGATTTAAATTATGAGCAATACTCCTCATTTGTTTCATCATTTCATAAAATCTATCATCAGGTTTTTCTTTTATCGTATATCCTAAAATAATATATCTTAAATAATCACTTTCAGTCATTCCTGCTTTCATCGAGTTTAATGATAAAGTTTCATTTTCTTGTTCATTCAACCAAAATTGTTTTTTTATTGACCTAGTTCTCATTCCTTCCTCTCTTTCTAAATTTAGAGCATAAAAAAATAGTTAGCATTTTTACTAACTATTACTTTCCTTAATTATTTATTTACAACTTCTTTTAATGCAGAACCTGCTTTAAAACTTACACTCTTACTTGCAGCAATGTGGATTGTTTCTCCTGTTTGAGGATTTCTTCCATCTCTAGCTGCTCTTTCAGAGATTTTAAAAGTTCCGAATCCAGAAACAGCAACATTATTACCTTTTTCTAGCTCGCTTTTAAATAAATCAAAAGTGCCATTGAAAACTCTTTCAACATCTGCTTTAGTTAATCCAGTTTGATTAGCTAATGCTTCTATCATTTCTGATTTTTTCATCAATCTTCACCTCCATATTTTTACACATTTAATTATAACACAATAAACCATCATTTTTATTATAATTTTTAAGGGTTTGGGATTTTCCCAAGTTTTTGTAAATGGCGGGAGTACATTTGCAGTGCTGGCTAAGACAAAGAATTAACAAACGAAAAAAAGCACTTTTTTAAACTGCTTTTTTCATCTACTAAAATCTCTATTATTTTTTTGATTTATTTTTAAAATATCACATAAATAATCATTGAAATCTTTACCACTTTTTGGTGGCTCATCAATAATTTTATAACGAACTGATAAAGAATCTATTATACATTTTGTAGCATTTCTTCCTGCTTCATCATTATCTAGATGAAGATAAATTGTATCAATATTTTTATTATTATTTAAAAAATGAGTTAAAGTTTTAGGAATTTTTGTATAATTTATTTCTTTTTTTGTTTGAAAAACACCAGATAAAGATAATAAATTTTCTTCATCCCATTGTTCTTTTTTTAATTCTTTTAATGTTGCATAAGATAATAAATCAATAGCACCTTCAAATAAATGAACAGAATTATTTTCTTTTATTGATGTTAATCTAAAAGAATATGCTTTATCACTTCCATAACAATCGTGCATATAACGACTATTGGTTGTTCCTCTTACACTTGCATATCTAGGATTTCCTTTGTCATCATAACCTACAAAAACTACATTTCTTCTTCCATATTCTTGATATATAAATCCTTTATTTATACACTCAACAATAATATTTTTATTTATTCCTCTACTCATTAGATAAGATACAACTCTATAATTATTATTATCTTTATCAGGTAAAACTAACCTATCAATCTTTTCTTTTTCAGTTAGTTCCCTTTTAATTTTTACTTTTTTCTCTAAACCTTTTTGTTTTAACAAATGCTCTACTGCTTGAGTAAAAGTCATTTCTTCAACAACAATTAAATAATCTAATGCACTTTTTCCACCTATTCCTCTTGAAAACCAAAACCACATTCCATTACTAATTTTTAAACTGTCATGGGATCTTGTTGTATAGGAATTTCTGCTTTCATATACTAATTCATCTGGATTATATTCTTGTAAATAAGTAAGCAAATCAATTTGTTTGGCTTTCTCAATTTGATGTGATGTATAATATGCCACTATATACCTCCAAACTAAAAACGACACATAATGTATCGCTTATTCCTCTTCATATTCTTTAATCATATTACTTCTTTCAAAGAAATAATATGCTTCTCTAAATCCTTTATAAAATACTTCTTCATATTCTTTAAATCTTAATTCAACACTATTATCATAGTATTCTGCTATTGCTAAACTTTCTTCTTCATTAAAAGTTTGTGGATTATTATTTTCAAATAAATCTCTTATTTTAGGATATTTATTTAAAATATCTTTATTTCTTTGAACAACTTTTTTATAATCCTTATCCTTTTTTTCTAATTCAATTGAAACATGTGATGTAAAATCTTCAAATTCAGATTTACAAAATTTCATAAATGTTAAATTATAATCCATGTTATTTTCCACTTCCCTCTTTCTTCAATAACTTTTCAATAGGTATTTCAAGAGCATTAGCTATATTAACTAATGTACTTAATGAGAAAGATTTTTTTGCTTTTTTTGATTCAATCCTTCTTATAAATTCCCATGTGTAGCGACTTCTTATAGCCAATTCCTCTTGAGTAATACCTTTTTCTTTACGATACTTTTTTATATTAAGAGATATAATCTCATAAATATCATTATATTCATTCATCTTTCATCAGTTGTTTTATTGAAATATTTAAGATATCAGCTATTTGTTCTATTAAATCTATTGTTAATGCTTTTGATAGTTTATTATCTTCTAATCTAGTAATAAAATCCTTTTTCTTATTAAGTTTAAGTGATAATTCTTCTTGAGATAAGTTATTTTTCTCTCTATATTCTTTAACTTTCTTAATAACAATTAATCTTGTTCGCATATAACTCCTCCTTATGCGACCATTATATTATCTTGATTTACGAATTACAAATGTACGATTTATCTTTCATATTCACTTTTATACACTTGATTGTCGCTTGATAATTCCTCATCTTTATCATCAATTATTTCATTTGTTTTTTCATTTAAATTAAGTAAGATATTAAGGTCTTCTAATCTTTTACTTTTTTCTTTTAATTCTTCTTCCTGTGGAAAAGGTCTTTTAATTTCTTCTTTACCTTTTTCTAATTGAACTTTATTATTCTCTAATTCCTTAATATGTCTATCCAATTTAATTTCAAATGTGTTCAAAACATTATCTATACGAGTTAAATTACCACTTGCACTTTGCCCCATTTCTATCGTATGAACTAAATTATTTTTAACATTTAACTTATGCTGTTTAAAAAAAGTATCATACCAAACTTCAATTTTAAATCCCCTATACTCTCCGATTTCTTTAGGAGTAGTAGAAAATATACTATTTATTTGCTCTAATAATACATTCCCTGCTTCTAGTTTATCATAATAAGTTTTTTCTTTAATAGTCATTGATAAAAACTTTTCTTCATTTGTCGGAGTATTTTTTTCTACTGTTTCTATTTCCAGTTTATATTTTTCTATCATTTCTTCATGAAATTTTATTTGTTCTGGATAATATTTTCTAACTTTATCTTCCATATCATATCTTTGACTCAAATGACTTTGTTTTAATAATTTTAATTTAGAAACTTGAGAGTCCAACTCAGTTTTTTCAATTATTAAAGGATTTCCTGCAGCTAATGCTTTTATCTCTGCATAAGAAAGAGCAACCTCATCAATATCTTCTGCAGTTCTAACAGGTGTTTTAGAAGTCATTATTTGTGATATAAACTTTTGCTTATTCTCTACCAATTGATACAAATAAGCATCAAAAGTTTTTTCTGTAACATATCTATAAATATGAACATCACTATTTTGATTTCCTTGTCTAATAATTCTACCACTTCTTTGCGTTAAATCACTAGGTCGCCAAGGACAATCTAAATCGTGCAATGCTATCAGTTTATCTTGACAATTTGTCCCTGCACCCATCTTTGGTGTAGAGCCAATTAAAACTCTAACTTGTCCTCTCCTAACTTTTGCAAATAATTCTTTTTTTCGTGCTTCCGTATTTGCATTATGGATAAACTCTATCTCATCTTCTGGAATACCTTTAGCAATTAATTTGTCTTTGACATCATTATAAGCACTAAAAGTTCCATCATTTTTTGGTGTAGATAAATCACAAAATAGTAATTGAGTTAGTCTCTTATCTTTATTTTCTTCCCATATATCATATATATTTTGTGAACATTTTTCTATCTTACTGTCTTCATAATCTGGTAACATCTCATCAATTAATCTTTGATCTAATGCTAATTTTCTACCATCATTTGTTATCTTTAACATATTATCAACACTAGAATCAACTTCTTTATTCCTTACTTTTTCAGCTCGTTCTGCAAATGTTTTTACAAACTCTAATTGAATTTCACTAGGTTTAATAACTTCATTATGATAATGTGCAGTAGGAACAGGTAAATTTAAAGTTTCAGCAGTTTGAATATCTGCTACTTCTTTAAACATTGACATTAACTCTGGCAAATTATAAAACTTTGCAAATCTAGTTTTTGAACGATAACCAGTTCCTTCTGGTGCTAGTTCTATTGCAGTAACTGTTTCTCCAAAAGTAGAAGCCCAAGCATCAAAATGTTGTAATTTATTTTTCATTAAAGTGTCATATTGTAAGTATCTTTGTAGTGTATATAACTCTACCATTGAATTTGATATTGGTGTTCCTGTTGCAAATATAACACCTTTATTATTAGTTATCTCATCTAAATATCTACATTTCATATACAAATCAGAAGATTTTTGTGCTTCTGTTTGTGCTATTCCACCAACATTTCTCATCTTCGTATATAAAAACAAATTCTTATAATAATGTGCTTCATCTACAAATAATCTATCAACACCAAGTTCTTCAAATGTTATAACATCATCTTTTCTATCTTGATTATTTAACTTTTCTAATTTCTTTTCTATTGTTTTTTTAGATTTCATCATTTGTTTTATAGAAAACTTTTCTCCACCATTTTTCTTTAATTCTGAAATACCATCCATAATATCTTGTAATTGTCTATTTAAAATTTCTACTTGTCTTTCAACAGACATTGGTATTCTTTCAAATTGTGAATGACCAATTATTACTGCATCATAATCTCCAGTAGCAATTCTTGAACAAAACTTTTTACGATTAGCAGTTTCAAAATCTTTTTTAGTAGATACTAAAATATTTGCACTAGGATATAATTGTAAAAACTCACTAGCAAATTGTTCTATTATATGATTAGGTACTACAAACAAACTTTTATTACATAAACCTAATCTTTTACTTTCCATTGCAGCAGCAACCATTTCAAAAGTTTTACCTGCACCAACTTCATGTGCTAATAATGTATTACCACCATAAAGTATTCTGGCAATAGCATTTACTTGATGTGTTCTTAATGATATTTCAGGATTCATTCCACCAAAAGTAATATGTGAGCCATCATATTCACGAGGTCTAATAGAATTAAATATTCTATTATATAATTTAGTAAGTCTTTCTCTCCTATCAGGATCTTTCCAAATCCATTCTAAAAACTCTGCTTTAAGTTGGTCTTGTTTCGCCTGTGCAATAGCAGTGTCTCTTTTGTTAAGTATTGCTTCTTTTTTACCTTCTTCATTTATCTTATAATCAAATATTCTTGTGTCTCTTAAGTTAAGTGCATCTTCAAGTAATCTATAAGCATTTGCTCTATTAGTTCCATAAGTAGATGTAACTTTAACTGACCCTCTGTCATATCCCTTATTAGCAATATTCCACTCTCCATTAGACTCTGAATAATGAACTTTAATATATTGTCTTGCATAATAAGATGGTTCTAATAATTCAAAAATAAATTGTTGATAAATATCCTCTGGTATCCAAGTTGCCCCAAGTCTAACACTTATCTCGCTTGTTTCAATATCTTTAGGCATTACCTCTTTTAAACATTTAACATTGATATTATATGATTCATCTTCTAATGCGAATTCTTCTGCTTTCTCTAATTTTTCTCTAACATTACCACTTAAATATTCATCAGCAGTAACCCAATTATTAAGATTTCCATATTCAGGTACTCTAAATATTACTCCTTCTAAATCGTTAATAAGTTTATCAACAGGTATGTTAGAAACTTTGTGCATATAATCTAAATCAACACATGCTTTTTCTGCTATTGATAAAACTAATGCTTCTGATGATGTATTAGCAGTCTTAACTTCAATATGTGGTCTTATAGTTCTTTTATGGAATATATCTGCTTTTCTTTGTAATTCGCCATTCTCATTAAGTATTTCTAATGAACATAATAAGAAATAACTACTATCATTTGAAAAAGCAGTAGAGTTTCCTCTACTATTTATAAGTCCATATTTTTTTATAAACTTATCATATAAA